>JAEZBW010000101.1 GCA_023426765.1 Bacillota bacterium | reverse complement strand
AGATGTGTCCGGGGCCGTTAACAGCGTAGCGACGTCGGTGAAGGAAATGAATCTTTCACTCACCGAGGTCAGCAGAAACTGTGAGCGCTCCATTCATATCACAGCCGATGCCGGAGAAAAGGCCAGAAATACCAACCAGATCATCAGCAGGCTGAATCAATCCTCCCTGCAGATTGGTAAAATCATAGGAGTCATCAACGACATTGCCGATCAGACCAATATGCTTGCACTGAACGCCGCCATTGAAGCTGCGGGTGCAGGAGAAGCCGGAAAAGGGTTTGCCGTGGTTGCCAACGAAGTTAAGGAATTAGCGAAACAAACCGCTGAAGCAACCGATGAGATCAGCGACCAGATCGAAACCATGCAGATCAGTACCGAAGAGGCTGTAAAGGCTGTCGGGGTGATCACCGATGTGATCCGCGAGATCACCTCCATTACAGGCACCATCGCTTCTGCGGTGACCGAACAGTCGGCCACCACCGGGGAGATTTCCAAGGCCACCATCAAAGCCGCAGAAAGGGTAGCCCAGATTACGAAGGATCTGGATACGGTCTCCACAAGCATGCAGAATGTAACGCAAGCCCTTTCGGACGCATCAAAGGGTGTTACCGATATCGCGCGCTCCGCACAGGAGATTTCAAAGGCTTCCAATGAAGCGGCACAAAATACGGAGGGCGCTTCCTCCAAGATTCATCATATTGTCGGAATTTTAAAAGAGGTGCATCATGAAACCGATCGCATCTCCAGAAATATTGAGGAGGTTGGAACTGCCGCCGGCGAAATCGCAGAGGGTGCTTCCCGGGTCAGCACGACCGCAAGGGAAATGTCGGAGGAGGCTCAGTTCCTGGACAGGTTTGTAAAGCAATACAGAATCTGATGACAGATGAACGGGGGGGACATCTTGGAAAAACTAAAGGTTCTGATCGCGGAAAAAGATATTCTCATCAGAAAAAGTCTGGCCGACGCAGTGAACGGAACGGATTTCGGCAGAGTGGTTCATGTCTGCGCTTCCGAGACCATTGCCCTGGACTGGCTGGAGCAAGGTGAAATTGATATCCTTCTGCTGGATGTTCATTTTTTGAAACTGGGCGGATTGAATATTTTGAAGAAACTATCCGCCAGATATCCCAAACTCAGGATTGTGATCACCGTAACCAGGGATCCCAGGGATACTGATCTGTCGATGGAGGCCCTGAAGCTCGGCGCCGTGGATATTCTGCTGAAACCTGCCCTCGCAGGCAGCGCTGTCGGCATGGAAGGAATCAGAGGCTTCCTTCAGGCATTATTTGCTCAAATGATGGTCACAAGGGTTTCTCAGGAAGCAGTTCCGGAGACGGCATATTCTCCCTTGCAGATGGCCGAAAAGTTTACCGGCGTTACCCCGGTAAAGCCGAAACAGTCTCCTCCGTCCGGGTTTGATCTTCTTCTGATCGCATCCTCCACTGGAGGGCCCCGGGCTCTTGAATCGGTTCTGACCGAGCTTCCGGCCGGCTTCAGCAAGCCTGTGCTGGCGGTGCAGCATATGCCTGCGGATTTTACCCGGGTTTTGGCCCAGGCATTGGACAAGAAATGCAATATCCGGGTACAGGAGGCTGAAAGCGGGGATATCGTCCAGCCGGGCCATGTGTATATCGCTCCGGGAGGCGTGCATATGGTTTTGCGTCCGTCGGGGTCACAATTGGCCGTGGAGCTTGATAAATCACCTCTGGTGAATGGTGTCAGGCCTTCTGCCGATGTGTTGTTCCGGTCTGTTGCGCAAACCTGCCAGGGTAAAAAGATCCTGGCGGTAATCCTCACCGGAATGGGAAATGACGGTACGAGAGGGCTGATGGAAATCAAACAGAAATGCGATTGCTATTGCATCACACAAAATGAAGGCTCGTGCATCGTTTACGGAATGCCAAAAAGCGTATATGAGGCCGGGCTGTCGGATGAAGTCGCCGATCTGAGTGAAATCGCCAATCGCATTGTCCAGATTGGTACCGGCGGAGGTTAATGCCGATGAACCCAAAACTGACACCGGGGGAATTCAACCGGATACAGGGCTTTATTGAAAAAAACTGCGGAATATCCCTCACCGAAGATAAGGTATATCTGATTGAATGCCGTTTATCGGGAATCATACTGGAATCAGGCTTCCCGGATTATGATGCCTTTTTTCTTGCTGCACAAGGGGATCCGGTCCTGATGGAGAGAATCATCGATGCCATAACCACCAATGAAACCTTATGGTTCAGAGACCAATCGCCCTGGCTGATCCTTGAAAGGGTTCTGATACCGGAATACATCCGCATGCTTCGGCACAATGAAGCATCAAAAATCCGGATCTGGAGCGCAGGCTGTTCCACCGGACAGGAACCGTATTCCATCGCGATGTCAATTGACCATTATCTCACCCGTAACAACATCAGCGACATCTCCCTGGCCAGCTTTGAGATTCTCGCCTCCGACATCTCGCGTTCGGCGCTGGCTTCAGCCCGGGCCGGACAGTATGACAACATCGCCATCACCCGTGGGCTCGATGACAGTTACCGGAATGTATACTTTAAAAATAACCATCATGTCTGGACTATAGAGGACAGGATCAGGAATGCTGTGACCTTTAAACCATTCAATCTTCAACATGATTTTTTTGGGCTGGGAGAATTCGATCTGATCTTTTGCCGGTATACCCTGATCTATTTTTCAGACAGCCTGAAAAAGCACGTACTTTCCAAGATCAGCCAAAGCCTGAAGGAAAATGGAGTGCTGCTGATCGGAAGCTCCGAATTGATCATGGATTACAGTAGGTATTTCTGCCTGGAGCAGTGCGAAGGCGGAGTGCTTTACCATAGAAAGGGGAACACGGGGTGACAAGAAGAAAAGTTTTAGCGGTGGATGATTCCTCCATCGTCCGGAAAATTATCAGGAATGCCGTAGATGCGCTGAATTATGACCTTCTGGAAGCGTCTGACGGAATAGAGGCCCTGGATGTGCTGGAAAAGCATTACGAGGACATCCGGTTGATCCTGCTGGATTGGAATATGCCCGGCATGAATGGGTTTGATTTTTTGCTGGCCGTAAAAAACAACCGGTTTTTTAAGAACATTCCGGTGATGATGATTACCACCGAAGGGGAAAAGGGAAATATTATCAAAGCGGTTCAGGCCGGTGTGAGCAATTATCTCCTGAAGCCCTTTAAAACAGAAGAATTGACGAAAAAAATTCTGGATATTACCGGCAGTAACGGGTGAGCGATATGAGCGATATCAGGATGAACCATCAGGGGGCAATCCCTTCCTTTATCTTTTCAAATGCCCTGAAGAAGTCCTTGAAAACCATGGCCGAAATGGAGCTTCTTGAGACGAAAATTACCATGGACGATACGCCGGAGCATGCGGATCAGATCACCGGAAGCCTCCTGATGACCGGCGAAATCAATATGATGATTCAGCTGACCATGTCCATGACCATGGCAAATACCATCGTGTCCTTTATTACAAGAACCCCGCGAAGCGAACTGTCCGGCGAAGAAATGGCCGATGGCGTTTCCGAGCTGGTCAATATGATCGCCGGCGAGGTCAGATCGTATATGTCCACGCGGGGCGTTCATTTTAAAACCTTCGCACCTTTTGCCGTCATCGGACGACAGTTTGGATTTGTTTTCAAGAACAGGATCCATACCGTCACCAAACAGTTCAAGGCCATTAATGAAGACATTTTGATGAACATTTACTTTTTATCATAAGAGCCGGATCTGATTCCCAAACGGTCTCATAAGAGCCGGATCGGGTATCCTGAACGGGCTCACAGGAGCCGGCTCAGGTATCCTGAACGGGCTCCGGGCGGTCGCAGGCAAAACCCTGCTGCTCACCCATGCAGCCTGAGAGCCGGACCGGAAACGTGGTTTGATGTACGGAAAGCGTGCATGATGGTTCGCTTTTCCGAACATTCTCGTGAAGAAAGCAGGTAAACGATGAAGAAAACCGTGATGATTGTTGACGATTCACCCCTTATTCACATGCTGCTGACAAAAGCACTGATAAAAACAGGTTATGAAGTCTGTGCGGATGCAAAAAACGGCAAGGAAGCCGTTGAGCTGTACCGGCAGCTTGCCCCCGATCTGATTTTCATGGACATCAATATGCCCATCATGGACGGCCTTGAAGCCTCCAGTCAAATTTTTGAAACCGCAAAGCAAACCGGACGGACGGTGCGGATCATCATGCTGAGTGCAGTGGGTGATGATGAGATCGTCAAAAAGGCGGGAGCGTTGGGCATTAAAACTTTTTTAAACAAGCCCTTTGACGATTACAAGATCATCAGCGCGGTATCACGGGTTGACTGACACCGGACAGTAAGGGTGTTTGATTCGAATATGGAACACCCGCAGACAAAGTAAAGGGGGACATTAAGTTGAGCAGTAAAATGCAGCTTTACCACCCATTTGTCAAAAGCACGGCCGACACTCTGGCCCTGATGGCAGGCATCCGGGCGGAGGTTTCGAACGCTTTCGGGTCTGAAATGCATGAGTTTGAATCTCTGGGCGTCACTTCGGTGATTCATTACACCGGAAAAATACGCGGCCGGTTTTTGCTGGATATGGAGCCGGGACTGGCGCTGACCGCAACGCAGAATATATCAGGCGCTATATACGGCAGTGTTCGGGACAGCATGGTTCTTGCAGCAATTTCCGAATTGAATAATATTATTTCCGGTTCCGCTATTTCTGCATTGAACAATGAATATCAGCTGGGTTTGTGGCTTTCCCCGCCCTATATCTTCACAGGGAGTTCCTGTCTGATAGCTCTTCCGAGGATGCAGTCGGCTTCAGTGGACTGCAGGACGCTGTATGGGAAGCTGAAGATCAATGTGGCATTTGAAAGGAGTGACTGACCATTGGAAGCAAAGCATCTGACGCCAT
>JAEZBW010000089.1 GCA_023426765.1 Bacillota bacterium | reverse complement strand
CTTCTGGATATCGGACAGAAGCTCTTCAAACTGGATGTCCTCGCCTGTCAGAAAATTTTGTGCCTCGGAAATGATATCATCCCCCAGGCCAAGCCTTTTGGATATGGCAAAGGCATTGCTTCTTCCGGGTATGCCAACCAGAAGCCGGTATGTGGGGCGAAGCGTTTCCACGTTGAACTCGCAGCAGGCATTCTGAACCCCATCGGTGGACATGGCATACAGCTTCAATTCACTGTAATGGGTGGTTGCCATGGTCCGTATATTCCTTTTGGTCAATGTATCAAGAATGGCGGTGGCAAGGGCCGCTCCCTCGGTGGGGTCGGTTCCCGCCCCCAGTTCGTCAAACAGAACAAGGGAGTCCTCATCCACATCCTTCAGTATTTGAACAATATTGGTCATATGGGAGGAAAAAGTGCTGAGGCTTTGCTCGATGCTCTGCTCATCGCCGATATCGGCAAAAACCCTGTGAAATATGCCCATCTCACTTTGCTCGGCGGCAGGGATGTGCAAGCCGGCCTGGCTCATCAGCACAAAAAGGCCTGTGGTTTTCAGGGTTACGGTTTTACCCCCCGTATTGGGGCCGGTGATCACCATGGTTGAAAATGAATCTCCCAAACTGATGTCGATAGGGACGACAACCTTCGGGTCAATCAGCGGATGCCTGCCCTTTTTAATCACTATGCGGCGATCACGGTTCATCACCGGTTCCGTTCCCTTTATGTCCAGAGAAAACTGTGCTTTGGCAAAGGCAAAATCAATTCTCGCCAGCAGTTCTGTATTTTCCCGCAGCATACCGCCGATAACCGCCACCTCTGCGGTCAGTTCAAGCAGAATCCGCTCCACCTCCTGCTCTTCCTTGCTGCGAAGCTGGCGGATTTCATTATTCGCTTCAACCACAGCCATCGGTTCAACAAAAAGTGTAGCACCGCTCGAAGACATATCGTGAACCAGGCCGGGAATCTGGGTGCGGTATTCCTGTTTCACCGGAACAACATAACGGTCTCCCCTCAGCGTAACCACCGCATCCTGCATATACTTTTTGTTTTGCGTCGAGTGGATGATATGATTCAGTTTCTCCTTGATGGAATCCTGTGCGCGGCGAATGCTTCTGCGGATAGATGCCAGCTGAGGGCTTGCAAAATCCGAAAGCGTGTCTTCAGACTCGATGGACTGTGTCAGCCTTTCCTCCAGGGCTCTGTTTGTACCAAGGCTTGTGCATAAACCTGCGATGACATTAGTCTGATCCAGCTCCATTTTGTCCTCGGTCAGATAACCCTTCAGGCGCCTTGATACGCGCAGCACGTCGGCTATCCTTAGCAATTCGCCCGGGTTCAGCATACCCCCTGCTTCGGCTCGACGGATGCCGGATCGGATGTCGTGAATGCCTCCCAACGGGGGTGAACCCTTCCGTAAAATACAGGTTACCGCATCCGTTGTTTCCTTCTGCTCCGACTGAACCTGTTCAATCCGGGTAAATGGCACCAGGGCCGAAGCCAAATCCTTCCCCAGCTGGCTGGATGCCCTTTCAGCCAGTCTGTCGGTAATTTTATCAAACTCAAGGACTTTCAGCACTTTATCTGTCATTTCATAACCTTCCCGTTCATTTATCAATGCAAGCAACAGCCGCTTACACATTATATCATACCCGAATCATTGCAGGAAAGCCAAACCGCTTTCGCCAGAATACCCTCTTTAAGTATAGTTGTTTTTTACCCCGATTTCTTTTGAGAAGGCTTTCGTCCATCGCCCTGGCTTCCGGAATACGGGCAAAAAAAAACGGGCTTTCGCCCGTTCACTGCTTCATTGCTTCAAGTATCCCTGCAAACAAAGCCTGTGCCGCTTGTTTTTGAAATTGATATGTAACCAACCTCTCCAATTCGGCTTTATTGGTCATAAAACCAAGTTCGGCGATCACCGCAGGCATTTTTGTCTCTCTTGTTACAACCAGGTTTGGTCTTGCAACAATACCCCAGTCTCTTGTCTTTAGTTCCTTCACCAGGTTCTTTTGAATGATCTGCGCCAGTTTCTGGCCATTCATCTTTTGATTGGATGACGATGATGGATAGTAGAGGGTCATCAAACCCTGGGCTGTGTTATTCGGAGAAGCATTATGGTGAATACTGACAAACAAATCTGCATTCAGATGGTTGGCAATATCCGCCCGGGTGTATAAACCTACATATTTGTCCTCTGAACGGGTCATATACACGGTCATTCCCGCTTCATCAAGCATTCCCTTCAGAAGATTGGCAACCTGCAGGTTTAAAACCTTTTCCTGTACTTTTCCGGCCACAGCACCGGGATCGCTGCCTCCATGCCCCGGATCCAGAACAATCGTCTTTTTCATTTGTAAAGCCTCGTTTGGATTTGTCTTTTGTGCGTCCGGGTTTTGCTGTTTCACAACAGGAAGCTCTCCGGTTGTTGAGACATAAACATCTTTTCCGCTCCACAGAACTGCTGCTCCCAAACTCTCAGCGACATATCTCAGGGGAATCATGACGGTTCTCTGAAACAGAACCGGATACGCAGGCATTTTTTCCACCCTTGTTCCATTGGCGCATTGAAAATTGTTTACATACAGAACCATCCTCCGGCTTTCGGATGTTATACGGATCATCCATTCTTCCGGATTCCATTGAAAGGATGCTCCCATCCTTTCAACGATCTGAGCGGGAACCAGCATGCTTCCCTTTTGTGTGAGGCAGCCCTCCGGGATCTCTACAAGCTGGTTGTCTACCCATAATCGGGCATCATAGGGGATCGTTTCATCATAATCCCCTGCTGAAACTGGAAGCACTCCGCAAAATAAGATCAAAACAAATAAGAGGATAAAGCCCTTTTTCAGCACTAAAGTTGCCTCCTGTACAGATAGTGACACCCATAATGTTTACATAATTCATTTGAAAAAGCAATAGAATCCACAGAATTGTAATGAGATCATTAACCATTTTACAGAAATGTAAAGAAAACGTAACAGAGCGGTGCAGGGGTATTCAAAGGTATTCTCTGAACAGCTGGCAACACGCCGATGGCTTCAGGAATGCTGAGCTTATAGCAAGGCCAGCTATGACGCAGTCCGAAGGTTTTCTTTCTCACGGATTCAGCAATACCAACCTTATAGCGCGGTGTCTGTGCCATGGATTTTGGGAGAGATTTTATTCAGATAGTATTGGGTCCAGAAGGTAAAAATCCAGTCAAACGCAAAGAAGGCGACCTGAAGAATAAGC
Source organism: Bacillota bacterium (assembly GCA_023426765.1). Classification (GTDB taxonomy): domain Bacteria; phylum Bacillota; class Clostridia; order DSM-8532; family DSM-8532; genus JAAYJG01. The sequence goes on along the minus strand of JAEZBW010000089.1, from coordinate 3,420 downwards.
ACGATCGCATAGACGGGAAGAGCATTCAGAAGGCCTTGCGGTATAAGCCCTAGAAGATGGACGGCAATATTCCACATGAAGAACAGAGATAAATTGAAAAACAGAAATTTCAGCACCCACTCCGGGATGAGCTTGTTCAGCCTTTCAATATGACTTTTCACAAGAGAATAGATACCAAAAAACAGAATGTACGGAAACACTGCAGTTTTTTCAGGCACCAACAGCAAAGCGAGCACCGAAACAGCCGCATAACTGAGCCAACCGAAGGACAGACCGCACTCCATAATCACCACTGAAAGAATGAAGCTGGCCAAAATATAAAAACCCAGCTTCCCGGTGGGGAAGATATTTTCAAGAAAAAGGGCTGCGGCCGCCAAAGCGGTTAATATACCGGCAAGCGCTATTTTTTTTGAGTTGGGGCTGCCCGTCTTATTCATGATTCCCCCATATAAAGGTCTGCTTCAAAATATCCTTGCCTGATCACCGGACTGCTGCCATTCGCATCATCATTCCCAGCCTGTAAATGACCGGAGATGCTGGAAGCAGGATAACTAGCAGCAACCGATCAAGTCACCGCCGCAGCATTCACACAGGCTGTCGGCACACCATAACGTCCCGCAAATCTGGCACATGTCGGGATCTCTTCGGTAGCCACCTCTATAAAACTGGGGATTCTGCTGATACCCTCTGTACTGGTTGTTTACACGGCTTAACGTATCCCGGTATTCCATATTGTTGGGTTCCATATCGACGGCCTTGCGCAGAAGTACATTGGCCCTGTCATACCAGCCCCGTCTTAAAAACAGCAGACCCTGCAGATAATTCCACTGGGACCCTTTGTTGTGGATGGAATCCAGCATTTGCTGGGCCTGATTGAAGTTCCCGTTCTGAATCATCATTTTTATCTGGTAATACAGCTGGTTTTCATCAGCATATCCATAAGCTCCCTGTGCGCCGGTGTTCTGCCGTTGCTGCTGTTGGTATTGCTGTTGTTGCTGCTGTTGCTGTTGTTGCTGCTGGTACTGGTATTGCTGCTGTTGTTGCTGTTGTTGTTGCTGCTGGTATTGTTGCTGGCGTTGTTGTTGTTGACGTTGCTGCTGTTGGCGCTGTTGCTGCTGATAGGAGCTTTGCTGCTGCGCATGCCCGTTTCCTCCGTTTTTAATCAATGTATCATAAGCCTCATTGACTTCACGGAGTTTTTCTTCTGCCAAATCTGAAAGAGGATTATCCATATACCGGTCGGGATGATATTTTTTAACGAGTTCCCGGTATGCTTTTTTAATTTCCTCTATACTTGCACCATCTTTCAATCCCAATACTTCATATGGATTTCTCATTACAACCTGCTCCTATCTCCAACACATTCCGGGTCCTCACCAGAAGCCCGCGATAAACAATATTGTCCAATATCCCCTGATTCTTTTGAAGCTCCAGCAGGGAGAATGCCTTTTCCATTTCGCTGAGCGAATAAACCAGCGTGAACTCTGTTTTCTCCCTGATTCTCTTTTTGAAGGCTGGAATATCTTCTTTCTCTTCGTACTGAAATTGCGTTAATAACGGATTATAGGATCCGCTTTTTATATTATCCTCAATATCATCGTATGCATCCAATAAATAAACCCACTTGCCCAGGTTATAGCCGATCCACCCCAGTACATCCTTTGAAGCGGTGTTCTCAACTGAAAACGCAAAAACCTTTTTCATGATTACGGCAAAGGGTTCGCTAGCTTCATCGATGTGCCCGCATCGCTGCTGCTCCAGCTTTTGAAGGTTCTCCAGCTCACTGCCGATATCCTGAACCAGGGCGGGATACCTTTTTTTGATACGTTTGAAGCCTTTGCGCAGCACAAGCATTCCTGCAGGCCCGATGATGTTCTTCTCATCCAGCCACTTATCCTTCAGGTTATAATACGCGAGGAGAATATTTATGTCTGATGCATACTCCACCGCAGGATTACTGGTTACCATAAATCTTTTCTTCAGGGGATGGACAAAACACCTTTTCGGTTTACCGTTGACAGGTTCCGGCCGCAGAGAATCGAGAAGCAATGCCAAAAAGGCCGTATCATAGCTTAAGATGACCCTGCCGGCATGCCCGGCCTGTTTTCCAATGGACTTGCACACACCGCAATAATAACCCCGGAACACATCAAACTCCCACATTTTCAGTTCCGGTTTATCCGGTGTGATATATCCGAACATAGTTCCCCCGATCAGTCTTCGTTCGCTTCTGCGGCAGCTGAAGGTTCAACTTTTTTGGAATCCTTGTCAAAGCTGACCCCCTGGACATGAATATTGATTTCCTGCACATGAAGCCCGGTCATCGTTTCCACATTGTGCTTGATGCGCTCCTGGATTTTCCAGGCTACATCCGGGATACGTGCTCCGTATTCCACAACGATATGCAGATCCAGGTTTACTTCGCGGTTTTCTGTGACTTCCACCTTGATGCCCCGAAATGGGTTTTTCCTGCCGAGAACCTGGGAAATGTTGCCGGCGATTCCCCCGCCAAGGCTGGCTATGCCCTCAACCTCCATCGCTGCATTACTGGCTATAATTGATACAACCTCACTGGAGATCCGGATTTCACCCAGCTCTTCCCTTTCGGTAATAAATTGTTCATTTGCCTGTTCGGGCTGACTTGCAGCCTTGTTTGCGCTCTTTGGTTCAGACATGACAACCTCCATTCCGCCGTAACCGCTAACGGCATCCTTATTTTACAGGGTATGCGGTTGTTCACCGGATGATGAGCACCCGGCAACGTTGTGCTGCCAACATGTCCCTTCATTATATCATACTGCCTCAATTTGCTGCAACAAGGACGAAATGACGCGGATTCTTCCAACAATCCCGGAAAAACCGGGTTATTATATTCTATTCGAAGCCATATAGTAATATATCGAGGATTGTCCTCCGGGAGAACGATTATGAAAAGATTGAAAGCCGCTCGTACATACCTGATGGCCGCGCTTTTGACGGGGTTTTTCGCCCTGTTGCTGATCGATCCCGAAAGCGTCCTGCTCTCCGGTAAAAAAGCCGTGGATTTATGCCTGAATATCATCATCCCTTCCCTGCTTCCGTTCTTTGTGATCTCAAGGCTGATATTGAAGACAGGGGCCATTCATGTGATAAGCCGACTGTTCAGGCCTGTGATTAAGCCTCTTTTCAATCTTCCGGGCCAGGCGGCCTTTCCGCTGATCACCGGGTGGTTCAGCGGTTACCCGGCCGGTGCGAAGTACACGGCCGATCTGTATGAAAATGGATTGCTGACAAAAAATGAAGCCCAAAGGCTTCTTGCATTCTGTAACAATTCCGGTCCGCTGTTTATCGTAGGGGCGGTTGGAACGGGTTTTTTCAAAAGCCCGAAGCTGGGCCTTCTCCTTCTGGTTTGTCATCTTCTGGCCAGTATCAGTGTTGGAA
>JAEZBW010000059.1 GCA_023426765.1 Bacillota bacterium | reverse complement strand
AATAGCTTTCATCCACCTCGTATTTGTTGAATAGGGTCTGCTGATAATGGGTAAAGCCTCTATTCTTTTCCGCCATGATGATCATCCTCCTCCTTTTGGTTTTTCCTTCCGGCCATATTTTCCACCCAGCTGCTGCCAAAAGGCGTAATTAACGCCCTGTGGTTCAGAGATTGCTGATAATTTAAAATATTTACTCTTTTAAAGCCATCCAGGATGCACACATCATAAAGCTCTTCCACGCTGGTTTCATATTTAATTTCCCCGACGATTTCTCCCGTTTTGATGTTGACAATGGCAACACCCGCTTTAATTTCCTTATCTGCTATCTCCAAATCCGAAAAAGTGTGGTTTTTTCTTAATTTGCTGATGCCAATAAAGGCATAATCATCTTTGAAACCCAGCCCCCGGATAAACCCGTCCACTTTAGCCACAACCTCATAAGTTCGCTTTTTCAAATCTGCCTTCACAAGCTCTTCCGTTGCGGAAAGAAGCAGATAAACTTCTCCTTTGTAAATTCTTGGGGAGTGGGGCATCGGCAGGGAATCCAGCAGGATTTCATTGGTTTGTACATCAATCAGTACTCCGCCGGTCAGCTTGTCCTGCCGCCAGCCTTCCCTGGAATTGGTTTTTCCAAAGGCGGTTGCATAGCAGATACTCCCGTCGTCGGCTGCTGCCATGCCATTAAGATGGCAAAGATCCCCCGGTACAAGCCTCTCAATAAAATGAGGCTTCCAGATGGGATTGAAGGAAAATTGTGCATCCAGCCGGCAAAGACAGCTAAAGGCAGTATTGACACCTACAAGCCCCTTCCTGGTAAACGCGATGTCATGCATATCCACATAATCGGTTCTAAACATGACGGTAGGGAAATAGAAGGCATCATAGGTATTCGGTTTGTTCGGATAGGTTGCGGCCAGGTTCGAATCGGTTCGAAATACCGTTACGCCCAAAGCGCCGGCTAATGCCATCATGTCATCCTTCACCGCAATGCCCATGGGCCTGGAAAAGTCCCTGACAAGCTGATGCATTTGGGTTCCATCGCTGGACAGAATAATGACCTTCCCTGCCTGATAGGTGGACAGAATCAGTGAAATATTCAATTGCTTCAATAGTTCCGAAGCTTGTCCGTTATGATAGCAGTGAAAGCCATCTATTATGTCCCCGCTTTTTATCATTGTTCTTCCTCTTCTGACATTACCTCTCCGGCAATTGCTTTATGTGATCGGTAAATTTTTCCGGCTATTCATATTGTAGCATATTCAGGCATCTGGTTTCAATGAAAATGTCGAATACTGACTTCCTGTGCTGTATACAGGAGAAGATTTGTCCGAATGTTCAGATGATATACCTGTAATCCATGTCAATCAGACCAGAATGAAAAGAGAGTGAATATACGGGTAGCACATTCACTCTCTTTCATTTCCAGGTTCAAGATTCCAGCTATGACTACTTATTCATTTCCCAGCTGTAACATCTTAGTCTATTTTCGGCAGCGTCGCAAAACCCTTTTCAAGGTCTTCATCGGTTGGGATATAATCGGTCATTGTGCCGCTGTGATAGCTCATGTATGCGGTCATGTCAAAATATCCGGTTCCGGACAGACCGAAGAGAATGGTCTTCTTTTCACCGGTTTCCCTGCATTTCACGGCTTCATCCATGGCAGCGTACAAAGCGTGTGAAGATTCCGGAGCCGGAAGAATGCCTTCGCAGCGGGCAAATGACACAGCCGCCTCAAACGCCTTGGACTGGGTTACGGTTCGTGCTTCCAGATATCCATCATGATACAGCTTGGAAATGATGGGACTCATGCCATGGTAGCGCAACCCGCCGGCATGGCTTGGCGAAGGAATGAACCCCGAACCGAGTGTATACATTTTCATCAGTGGGGTGGTTTTTCCGGTATCGCCGAAATCGTAGGCATACTTGCCACGGGTCAGTGAAGGGCATGAGGCCGGCTCTATACCGATAATGCGTATATTGTTCTTCCCGGCAATCTTATCCCCCACGAAAGGTGCGATTAAGCCTCCGAAATTGGAGCCGCCTCCCATACAGCCGATGATCATATCCGGACGAATGCCGTACTTCTCACAGGCGATCTTTGTTTCTTCACCGATGATGGACTGGTGCAGCAATACATGATCCAGTACGCTTCCAAGCACATAACGGCAATTTTCTGTTTTCATCGCAGTTTCTATGGCCTCTGAGATGGCGCAGCCCAGCGAACCTCCGGTATCCGGCATGGCTTCAAGGATCTTTCTGCCGATCTCGGTTGTGTCGGAGGGAGAAGGAATAACTTTTCCGCCATAGGTTTCAATGACAGCTTTCCGGTATGGCTTCTGCTGTGAAGAAACCTTTACCATATAGACTGTCAGATCAATATTGTAATACGCGCAGGCCATGGCAAGAGCGGTTCCCCACTGCCCTGCGCCGGTTTCGGTGGTCAGCCTGGTGATGCCCTGCTCCTTGGCATAATAGACCTGGGCGGCAGCCGAATTCAGTTTGTGTGATCCCGAAGTATTCGTGCCCTCAAACTTGTAATAGATTTCAGCAGGAGTATCCAGCATTTTCTCAAGAGCGTATGCCCGGATCAGCGGAGATGGCCGAATCATTTTGTAAAATTCAAATAAGCCTTCGGGAATTTCAATATACAGATCCTTCGTGTTTACTTCCTGTTCTACCAGCTTGTCGCAGAATATGGGCCTTAAATCGTCTGCAGTACAGGGCTTCAGCGTGCCCGGGTGAAGCGGCGGAGGAGGCAGCTCCTTCATCGCAGCCTTCAGGTTATACCAGTTTTTCGGAAGCTCCTTTTCAGTTAAATAGATCTTGTACGGTATTGCTGTCATGTCAATCATTCCTTTCTTCATATTTATTAGGCTCCCGCGGACAGGAGTTTTCATGCAAATAAAAAAGCCTTCATCCCCTGTAAGGGACAAAGACTGATATCTCTGCGGTACCACCCAAATTGCGCTTCGCGCCGCTTGCTTCATGTACGAATATACATGCTTCATGGATAACGGGTGAAGTTCCCGGCTGGCATACTCTTTCCATTTCTGCGTCGCCCTCATGAGTCCATTCGCGATAAGCTTCAACACCGCAATTCCACCACCTGCGGCTCTCTGGGGATAAAGTATTTATGCTACTACTCTCAATCAAAGGTTTGTTCCATATAAATTAACTTTAATCATATCTGAATTACATGCATTTGTCAACAGCCGAAAAAGACTTCTTACGGCGAAGATTATACACTTTCTCCAGTCCATTGACGCTGGAAATGCCACATGATATTCTACATACACCGGATAATTTTAGTTATAGGATTGGGAGGGTTTTTAAGAATGAAAAAGCAAGGTCTGAATCCTTATCTTCCTTCATGGGAGTATATCCCGGACGGCGAACCTCATGTGTATGACGGCAGGGTTTATGTTTATGGTTCACACGATCGCTTTAACGGATATGTTTACTGTCTGAATGATTATGTATGCTGGTCGGCACCGGTTGATGATCTGGCGGACTGGCGGTATGAAGGCGTCATATACAAAAAAACCGACGATCCCCTGAACCCCGATGGCCGCATGTGTCTTTATGCACCCGACGTGACGGTTGGACCCGATGGGCGGTATTATTTGTATTATGTTCTTGATAAGGTGTCCATTATTTCAGTAGCCGTTTGCGATAAACCGGCAGGGAAATATGAGTTTTACGGCTATGTGCATGATGTGAACGGAAACCGTTTGGGCGAAAGGGATGGCGATCAGCCTCAGTTTGATCCAGCCGTTCTGACCGAGGGAGACAGAACTTACCTATATACAGGCTTTTGCGGAAGAGGTGACAAATCCAGAAAAGGCCCCATGGCCACCGTGCTTGGGCCGGATATGCTGACAATCCTCGAAGAACCTGTTTTCATCGCACCCAGTGAACCGTACAGCAAAGGGAGCGGTTTTGAGGGCCATGAATTTTTTGAAGCCTCCTCCATTCGAAAAAAGGGAGATATCTATTACTTCGTTTACTCCTCCGTCGTCTTTCATGAATTGTGTTATGCCACCAGCAAGTACCCCACCCAGGGTTTTGTCTACCGTGGCGTGATCGTCAGCAACAGCGATCTCCATATCGATTCCTATAAACCTGCCGAAAAGCCCATGTTTTACGGCGGCAACAACCATGGCGGCATGGTGGAGATTCTCGGCCAATGGTACATCTTTTACCACCGGCATACCAACGGAACGAACTTCAGCCGTCAGGGCTGTGCCGAACCCATCACCATCAGAGAAGACGGTTCCATTCCCCAGGTTGAAATGACCTCGTGCGGTCTGAATGGCGGTCCTCTTGCCGGTCGTGGGGAATATTCCACATACATGGCCTGCAATCTCTTCTGCAAAGAGGAATCTCTGTATACCGACTGGACCGCATCCTGGATGAACAACCAGTTCCCGAAGATCACCCAGGATGGAAGGGACGGCGATGAGGAAACAGGCTTTATCGCGAATATGAAGGATTCAGCCACCGCCGGATTTAAGTATTTCGACTGTAAGGGTACACGTTTAACCGCGATAAAAGTACGCGGTTACTGCAGCGGCGCTTTTGAAGTTAAAACGGCATGGAATGGTGAAACTCTGGGGAGAATACCCGTCGGATATACCAACATATGGACCGAATTCAAGGCCGATATCGCAATTCCCGACGGTATACAGTCCCTGTATCTGACCTATACAGGCCACGGAAGCGCAAATCTGGCTTCATTTACCCTGGAGTAAGGCAGGCGGAACCCACCATCAGGCTTTAGGATATTTTTACACGATACACACAAAACGCCAAATCTGGAGTATACCCTCGGCTTCAGCCGAGGAACACTCCCGATTTGGCGTTTTGTTGCACAATGCATGCAAGCACCCAATGCATGCATTGAAATAGCAGCAGTTTTTCTTCTGGAATCAGGTATCATTCATCTCTGCTGAATCAGTGCTTCTGCCACCTCGTTCATTTTCACCCGGTTGTTTTGAATCATCTCCCAGGCTTTATTCTTCAGATAACTTAGATTTTCCGGGCTTCCATCGTCAATCCGTCCCTTTCCCCGCTCCAGATCCACATCGAAACGATACAGGGCAACTCCGGGATATTTTTTCAGCATGTGATTGGTACTGATCCGCTGTCCTTCACCCACTGCTGCAATCAGCGGTACCCCCAGCCAGGGAGCGATCCAGTTGAAAAATCCCCAATGGTTCATGTTGTTGATATTATACTCTTCCTTCTGTGTTCCCGTACCGAGAGACAGCAGAATATATTCCTGTTCCGGGCTGATCTTCTTCGCCTCTGTCAGAGCACAGATCGCAGGATTGATACAGAAGATTCCGCCATCAATCAGACAATATTTTGTGTTTCCCTCAACAGTTGTCACATGGGCCGGGGGAAAATAGGTCGGAACGGCGGAAGTTGCCAAAGCGGCATCCGACATCAGAAAGTCCGGATCGGTTTCGCTGCCGGCTTCGATTGTGCGCTTCTTCATAAAAACCGGCTGCATGGATTTCATATCAAACGATGTCAGCAGTATATTTGTCAGCGCATTCTTCACGGTGCTGCTTCCGAAAAGCTCTTTTAGCAGTGTGTGAAATGAAGTAGCCGTATATTTACTTGTAAAAATCTGGCGTATCGTACGCTGTATATGCAGACGATGACCAGGAAAAACCCTGTCCGCAAGCGTTTCGTACAGTTCGGGGAGCCTTCCGGGGACAATTCCGCCTTCCGGAGCAAAAAGGCTGCCATGGGGATTTCTATAATGCGGAACGCTGAGTGCGAGTGAAATCAGTCCGCCGGTTGAAGTTCCTGCCATCAGGTTGAAAATCTCATGGAAAGGCTGCTTCAACCCTTTCTTCTCCAGCAAGTCCTTTAATACGGCAAGAAAGACCGACGGGATAATTCCCCGGATGCCTCCGCCGTCAATGGACAGAATCACGAACTTCTTCACGTTATAAACCTCATCGGCTTTTTTCCTATTGTATCTATATGAATAAACCTGACTTTTATGATGGTATTCCTGTTCAGTGAAGCTGTCATTCCTGGTTTTGCTCCGGACTTACCCGGAAAAAGATCTGAAGCAAAGCAAGAGATAATATTCGCTGCGTTCATGATAGATAATAAACGCATTTCATCGCGGTACAGTTTCACTTTTAGGGCTGAAAAATGGTTGAAATAAGCAAGAAAATAAAAAGAAAAATCAGGATTTTTGTGATATTTCATGTTATAATATTACCGCTATGCAAACCCGGCAGTTAAAACAGCTGTTTGATCCCGATACAGGCGGTTTTTGCCCGTCGATGGGGACATGACTTTATCAAGAAACGGCTTTACGCTGTCCCTGGGGATTCAGTTTCAATGAGAGGAGCAAGGTAATGGCAAGGTTTGTAATCAACACCTTCAATAAGAAAAGCAAAATCAGCAAAGAGATCTACGGACATTTTTCCGAACATCTGGGACGATGCATTTATGAAGGTATCTATGTCGGGGAAAACTCACCCATTCCAAACGTCAATGGTATGCGCAGGGATGTGGTACAAGCACTCAGAAAGCTGAAAATTCCCGTACTGCGCTGGCCAGGCGGTTGTTTTGCCGACGAGTATCACTGGATGGACGGGATTGGTTCAAAAGAAAAACGGAAAAAGATGATCAATACCCATTGGGGCGGTGTGCTGGAAGACAACAGCTTCGGCACCGATGAATTCATGGAACTGTGCCGCCAGCTGGACTGCGAACCCTACGTCAATGGAAACCTGGGCAGCGGTACGGTTGAAGAGATGCAAAACTGGGTGGAGTATATGACCTTTGACGGCACCTCACCCATGGCTGATTTAAGAAAAAGCAACGGACACGAAAAACCATACCGTTTGAAATATTTTGCTGTTGGAAATGAAAACTGGGGCTGCGGGGGCAACATGCGTCCCGAATATTACGCCGATTTGTACCGCAGATACCAAACCTATGTGCGCAATTACGGCAGTAATAAAATATACCGTATCGCCTGTGGTGCCAATTCAGGGGATTACGAATGGACCGACACTGTCGTGAAACAGGCCGGTAAGTTCATGGACGGCATCAGCCTGCACTATTACACCGTAACCGGTGAAAGCTGGAGCAACAAAGGCAGGGCAACCGAGTTCACCGAAAAGGAATGGTACATAACGCTGCGTAAAACCCTTTTCATGGAGCAGCTTGTTACAAGGCATTCGGAGATCATGAACCGGTATGACCCCGAAAAGCGCATTGGCCTTCTCGTGGATGAATGGGGAACCTGGCACGATGTCGAACCCGGAACAAACCCGGGGTTCCTTTATCAGCAAAACACCCTGCGGGATGCTCTGGTTGCAGGCATTAACCTGAATATTTTCAATAAGCACAGCGACAGGGTTACCATGGCAAACATCGCTCAGCTGGTCAATGTGTTGCAGGCTGTTATTCTGACGGAAGGGGAAAAAATGATCCTTACGCCCACCTATCATATTTTTGATATGTATAAGGAGCATCAGGAAGCCAGCTTATTGGAAAGCTTTATTGAAACCACTCCTGTGGGGCTGGATAAAGATACTGTGCCCAACCTTCATGAGTCGGTATCCCTGTCCGATGACGGTAAGCTTCACATCACCGTATGCAACCTCTCGCTGGACGAAAGCTGCCGCATTGATACCCACATTACCGGCTTCAGGGCGAAAAACGGATCTGGCCGCATTTTAACCGGTGCGATGACCGATCATAACACCTTTGAGGAACCTGAAAAGATTAAGCCTGTAAACTTCGATAATTTCTCTTTATCGGATGACGGGCTGACCTTTGAAATACCGGCCAGAAGCGTCATCAGCCTCACATTGGAGCAATGATGGATCGCTTTTGCCGTACCTGTCTTTTCGACAACCACAGTCGCGAACAATTTGCACAGAATATTCAGGAGTATATTGAAAGCCTTTCACCGGAAGACAAAGCCGGTGAAAGGCTATATGAACAGCGTCTTGAACTGTGTAATGATTGCGAACAATGCCTGGAAGGCCTGTGCAGGGTATGCGGCTGCTTTGTGAGGGCACGGGCTTCGAAAAAAAGGAGCTATTGCCCTGCTGTTGATCGTAAATGGTAAAGCGAAGCTGTCATTCCCCGCTGCGCTTCGGGTCCCAAAAATAGTCCTGCCTTCTATAGATCCTTCGCTTCGCTCAGGATGGCATCCGCTTCGCTCAGGATGGCATTCGCTTCGCTCATGATTGCACTTTTATAATGACAGCTTCGCCACAGCAACGCTGTCAATTTAGTCTTTTGAAAGGATCACATATAATCTTCCGCTGCTGATGCGGATCATAGCCGTCTCTTCGGTAAACTCATTGCTGATTCCAATTCCCTTGCCCATCTTCATCGTATAATTGAAAAGGGGCCATGCCAACCCTTCGGTGGTCACACCTTCTACAACGGGAGTGGCCGGCAGCAGTGATAATTTATAACCTTCCATTCTGCTGATTTTCATTTTATCCTGGATTAAATAGACCCGGTTGCTTTCATTCAGGATAACGCCTCTGATGCCTTTTTCCAATAATTTATGCAGCAGCTGCAGGTTTGAAAGGGAATGGTCAATTCTTGAGCCCATAGCCCCCATGATAAAAACGCGGGTGGCGCCGTGCTCTGCTGCGTAGTCCAAAGCCAGCTCCATATCGGTATAGTCCTTACCGGCCGGATATTTTACAAGCTCCACGCCTTCTGCCTCATAAGCATGCAGCAGCTTTTCATCAATGGAATCAAAATCTCCCAGCAGCACATGGGGAGTGATCCCGGCCTGCCTGAAATGACGGGCGCCTCCGTCTGCGCAGATCAAAAGCTGCGCCAGTGAGGCGGTTTGCTGTATAAGCTCCGTCGATTCCACACTTCCGCTGCCCACGATCAGAACATCCATGGATTGCTTTCTCCTGTTCATTTGAACTGTGACATTTTCTTTAACTCCCGGACATAACCGGCCGGGTCGGGGGCATTGAAGAACGCAGAGCCCGTAACGATCACGTTTGCGCCTGCCGACGTGACCTCGGCAATATTTGCCGTACTGATTCCGCCGTCTATCTCAAGAAGGATACCGGGATTTCTCAGCTGGATCATTCCGCGAAGCTGCCGGATCTTTCCGGTCATTTCGGGGATATAGGATTGCCCGCCGAAGCCGGGGTTTACCGTCATCAGAAGGATCATATCCACCGCGTCGCAGCTGTAATCCAGTTCTGACAGGGATGTAGCCGGGTTCAGGGCAACACCTGCCTTCACTCCTGCTTCACGGATGCATTGCAGGGTTCGGTTCAGGTGCGTGCATGCCTCGGCATGTACGGTGATCATATTCGCGCCTGCCTGGATAAAATATGGGATTAACCGATCCGGTTCAACAACCATCAGATGGACGTCCATGAAAAGATCGGTCGCGTTTCGGATGGACTGGATGACCGGAGGTCCGATGGTAAGGTTCGGCACATAATGCCCGTCCATCACATCCACATGCACCCAATCCCCGCCCGAATGCTTTATTAAATCAAGAGCTTCCTTCAGCCGCGTGAAATCCGCCGATAAAATCGACGGCGCAACCAGAATTCCGCTGTTATCTGTAACGTTGCTCATAGCTTTCCTTTAACTCCTCATACAGCTTTCTGTAACACCCATAACGTTTTGATGAGATTTCTCCTGCCTCCACTGTGTTTTTTATGGCGCAGTCCGGTTCATTGATATGGCTGCAGCCATGAAACCGGCACTTTCCCTGGTATTTTTCAAACTCCGGATAATACCAGGTCAGTTCGTCATGCTTAATCCCCTCCAGCGAGAAAGAACTGAAACCCGGCGTGTCCACGACATAACCCCGGCAATCCAGCGGCAGCAGCTGCACATGGCGGGTGGTATGCCGTCCTCTTTGAATTTTTTCCGAAACCGAATTGGTTTCCATCACCCATTCATCCATGATCAGGTTCAAGATGGTGGACTTCCCCACCCCGGACTGTCCGGCGAACACGGTACAGGATCCCTTCAGCCTGTCATGCAGGCTGTCATATCCCTGCATGGTGACCTTGCTCATCGGAATCACCGGAAACCCTGCTGTCCCATAAATGGCTTCCATGGACTGCAGGTCTTCCCTGTTCAGCAAATCGGTTTTATTGATGATAAGGATGGGTTGTATATCGTTTTTTAAAGCTGAGATCAGCAATTTATCCACTAAAAGGTAATCGGGTTCCGGGCTGGAGCCCGCCATGACAACGGCCACCTGCTTCACATTGGCTACAGGCGGACGGACAAAGGCGTTTTTTCTTTCTTCGATTTCTTCTATCCAACCCTCACGAAGGGTTTCATTGGTGATGGTAAACGTGACATGATCCCCGGGAAGCGGAGTAATTCCTCTTTTTCTGAAAATACCACGGGTTTTGCACTCATACAGGCCCTGTTCCCCATCAACCTGGTAAAAGCCTCCAATGCCTTTCAGTATCAGACCTTCTGGCAAAGACACTCCTCCGTTCCATTACTGCTTGCCGATGATATCCTTCTGGTATTGCAGCTTGCCATCCATATAAACCTTTATCGTTGTAATGTGCCCCTTCGATACCGGAACCAGAACAGCCCTCGGGAACCCGCTCTTTTTCACGTTAACATTGGCCAGCAGCACTTCTTCGCCGGTATTACCGGGGTATGCATACACCACAAGCTGAATGTCGTCCCCGAAAGTAATGCCTTCGGGCAGCGTGATGTTCTCGGTGATTCGTCCGTCCCCGGGAACAACTACATTGCTGTAGCCAATGCCGTCTCCCGAAGAGGTGTCGTCGTCATCCCTGAAATAGATGTTGACGGGCGACAGTTCCTTGATGGTGGCTCCGGCTCTGGGTTCCTGGTTGATGATCGTTCCCTTGTAGCCATCGCGTCCCTCGGGGAAAATCCTTCCAATGCTCAGATTCTTCTCCTGAAGCTTGTTTCTGGCCTCATCCATGG
>JAEZBW010000012.1 GCA_023426765.1 Bacillota bacterium | reverse complement strand
CTCTTGAAATCGCCAGAAAGGGATGGGGGCAACCTGCATTCTATAATACCGAAGCGATTATCCAGGAACTGTTAAATGCGGGGAAAACCATTGAAGACGCACGCAAGGGAGGTACCAGCGGATGCGTGGAGACGGGCTGTTTTGGCAATGAAGCCTATATTCTGACTGGCTATTTCAACCTGCCGAAGATTCTTGAGATTACTCTGAACGACGGATACGATCCCATCAACTGCTGTCAGCTTGGGCCGCATACCGGCAAAGCAGAGAGCTTCAAATCCTATGATCAGCTGTTTGAAGCATATAAAAAGCAGGTTCAGCATTTTCTGGACATAAAAATACAAGGCAATAATATCATCGAGCGTTTATACGCAGAATATATGCCGGTGCCGTTTCTTTCAACAGTGGTAAACGACTGTATTAAAAAAGGACGCGACTATAACGCCGGCGGAGCAAGATACAATACCAATTACATACAGGGTGTCGGAATAGGAACGATCACAGACTCTCTTTCAGCCATCCGGTTTCATGTTTTTGATCATAAAAGCTTCTCAATGAACGAGTTGCTGGAAGCGTTGAAGAATAATTTTAAAGGGTTTGATCGCATCCTGGCGCATGTAACCGACAGGACACCGAAATACGGAAATGATGATGATTATGCAGATGAGATCATGAAAAGTGTGTTTAAACTGTTCCATGATTCAGTAACCGGAAGGCCCAATATAAAAGGCGGCACATATCGGATTGATATGCTGCCCACCACATGTCACGTGTATTTCGGTGAAGTGATGGGTGCAAGCCCTAATGGCAGAAAGGCTTATAAACCTGTCTCCGAAGGAATCTCCCCCGACAAGGGAGCCGATAGACACGGCCCAACCGCAGTCATAAAATCCTGTTCAAAAATGGATCACCTGTCCACCGGAGGAACGCTGCTGAACCAGAAATTCACCCCTGCCATATTGAGTGGTGATCAGGGTCTGCTGCAGCTTGCCAATCTCGTTCGTACCTATTTCAACATGGACGGACATCATATTCAATTTAACGTGATAGACCGGGCTACGCTGAAGAATGCCCAGGATCACCCTGAACTGTATAAGGATCTGATTGTTCGCGTTGCAGGTTACAGTGACCATTTCCACAACCTGAGCCGCGCGCTTCAGGATGAGATTATCGAGCGAACGGAACAAAGCTTTGGGTGAATACTATGAACAGGTGAAAATGCGCCCTTCGAAGCACTAAGCTTGACGCCTGCCATTACAATCAGTCATTGACTAAAATGCACCAGGCTTCATTCTTCTTGTAAGCTCCCATGGTTTCCAAAATGTTTATGATGCCATCATGTATGCCCTCAGCCATGGCATTACGAAATTCATTGGATTCCAAACGCTTATGGTCTTCCTTGTTTGTCAGATATGCTGTCTCAATCAGAAGCGCAGGCATATCACTCAAGCGCAAAACGCCAAAACTCTTTGTCAGGACGCCATTATAGTTCGTGTCTGTTTTTTTATGGATCGCCTTTCCCATAATTTCAGCAAACTGTTTACTGGTAAATGCACCATGGGTTTTACCGGCATGGTAGATTTCTGTACCATTATAACGCTCCCCACCAGGCAGTTTAGTGTCATAAGCATTCACATGAATGCTCACAAACAGGGTGGCTTTATTCCGATTGGCGATTCTTGGCCTTTCCCGGATGTTTTCATCACTATCATAATTTATGGACTGGAATACTTCCACATCCGATTCACGCGTCATCAGCAGAGAAACCTGAGAATCCTGCAGCAGAGCCTTCAGCTTTAAAGCAATGTCCAAATTGATATCTTTCTCATACAAATCCTTTTTATAGATAGAACAGGTACCCGGATCTATACCCCCATGTCCAGGATCGATCACAACAAGCACTTTTTTCAATGCTGTTTTTTGGGGAGATGTGCTCACTAAAGGTGAAACGGTCGGTGTAATCAGTTTGACAGTTGGAATGATATCCTGTAAAGGAGTTGGAGGAGAAGAAGTTGGTTGTTGCGCTGCAGTTGGTGTTGGGGAGTTGTCGGACATTTGGTGAATGGATGAAGCAGGGGACAGCGCATCTGGCGTTGGCTCCGGTGCAGATTGAGGATTGGAAACAATAGCATCAGGTAAAGGTGCTGCTGATTCCAATGGTTCTGATATTGGTGGTGAATCCTGCACTGGTGTGATATTTGAAGCTGCCGGGGCAGGGGTAATTAAATACGAAATGGAGGATTCATCCACAAATGATTCGCTTGAATGCACGGGTGTAGGCTTAACGGAAGGCAACAACCCAGGTATGTCTTTTAATGAGTTTATTCCTGTTGGTGATGGACTTTGTATTGATACATGAACGGCTTGTTCGTTTTTTAGCAATTCTCTTTCGTTAAAATAAAGGATAGCAGCAATT
Source organism: Bacillota bacterium (assembly GCA_023426765.1). Taxonomy (GTDB): domain Bacteria; phylum Bacillota; class Clostridia; order DSM-8532; family DSM-8532; genus JAAYJG01. The sequence continues at coordinate 943 of JAEZBW010000012.1, read as the reverse complement.
AATGAAAGGAATAGAACCATTAGGACTGCAATGGTGTTGATACTGTTCCTCAATTGGTACCATGCATTTCTTATTTTTAAGCGTGTGGCCGTGACCAGCCGGTATTGTTTTCTTCGTTTAACCATATTGAACCTTCACATTTCAATGCATTGTTTATTTCCATGACCCGGCTTTAACCTCAGTTATGCATTCAATAATCAGGAGTAATATATCTTATGAGGAAATGTAGCCATATAATTCATAATTGATATTTCAAACGCTTATAACGAGGCCGAGAGTTTCCCCGCCTGGTCGCAGACCAAACATTGCAGCTTATCATGTAACCCAGCAGGTCGTAAGATAGAGTTCACAGCTTGCTATGTTACCTTGTTGGTTTTGCGACAAAAACCTTGAGGCTTTCTCATGCAATCGTGAGAAACTATATGGTGAATTGTAAAAGTAACTTCCACATCCCCTTCTGTGAGAGTGGAAGTTAATTTTTCAAATGGCGATGAGAAACTATACAGAAATTGGTAGACATAAAGCGTTGACAAACACAAACGGACCTGCTAGAATGAGATTCCGCTGCTGAGACGCAAGAACACAACAGATACAGACAGCATAAGATGTTGAGGCGATGGAAAAGATAGAAATTGGGATGAGAATCCCAATGGAAACCATCATGCCGGATTGTAAGAAAATGGCTGGTCGCAAGCTAAAGCTTGCTGCTCGCCCATGCAACCAGGGTTAACATAAAGGTGTTGACAAACAACGAACGGCGTGATACACTGGATAAGCTGTCGCCGATGATTCCTTGAAAGACGCAGTACAAGCGTGGTTCAGGGGTGAGGATGACAAACCGGCGGAAGCCGGAACTGGACATTGAAAATTGAACAGTGCAGGTGTGGCTATGTGAAAGCGTTTTGTTATGCAAAACGATGTAACATAACACACCATTAGGAAA
>JAEZBW010000750.1 GCA_023426765.1 Bacillota bacterium | reverse complement strand
GGGATATTCAAGGGCGGAAGTTTATTTCAAGGTGCCCAAAAGAGAAACGGGAAAAAGCCGATGGTCTCCGCTTAAGCTCATACGGCTTGCGATCGGTGCGTTTACGTCATTTTCATCCCTTCCGCTTCAGTTCGTCACCTTTATCGGCATATTGTTTCTGATAGGTTCTGTCGTGCTGGGCATACAAACTCTGGCGATGAAGCTGCGGGGCCTTGCTATTGGTGGTTTCACAACGGTTATTCTGCTTCTGCTGATCATCGGCAGCTGCCTGATGATTAGCCTGGGGATGATTGGAATGTATATTGCAAGAATATATAATGAAGTAAAAGCCCGCCCCAGGTTTATCGTATCAGAGGAATGCAGGCATCATGAGTGAAGTCGGAAGCAGTATAAGCGAAACAAATGACGTGTAATAGGTTAGTCGCTTTGTATCGTAAGTGATGTTTCTTTTGAATCATGACAGAGAAGACTTTTCGCCGCGTAAACCAGTACTTCGAGGAGCAGAATGGACAACACAACAAAAACGATTAAGACGCATATTCAAATCGGATCCTTTACACCCGGAAATAATATATTTCTTGCCCCGATGGCTGGCGTTACCGACATGCCCTTCCGGTACCAGTGTGCGAAAATGGGGGCAGGCTTAACCTATACTGAGATGGTCAGCGCAAAAGGCATGGTATACGACGACAGGAAAACAAAGGAGCTGACTCAGACCCATCCGGCTGAAGCTCCCTGTGCGCTTCAACTGTTCGGATCGGAGCCCGACATACTGGCGAAGGCAGCCGCAAGTTTCAACTCACGTCCGGATATCGCCTTAATTGACCTGAATATGGGCTGTCCCGCGCCCAAAATAGTAAAAAACCGGGAAGGCTGCGCATTGATGCAGAATGAAAAGCTTGCAGCTGAAATTATCGGGGCAGTAGCAAAAGCATCAGAAAAGCCTGTTACCGTCAAATTCCGCAAAGGTTTTGACCGACATAATGCAGTGGAATTTGCAAAGATTGCGGAAGAAGCAGGTGCTAAAGCGGTTACCGTCCATGGCAGAACCCGTGACCAGTTTTATTCCGGTAAGGCCGACTGGGAGGTTATCGCACAGGTGAAGGAAGCAGTAACCATCCCCGTCATCGGAAACGGGGATATCTTTTGTCCCGAGCATGCATGGCAGATGCTGGAGCAAACCGGCTGCGACGCAGTGATGGTGGGCAGGGGCGCTCAAGGAAATCCATGGATTTTTGAAAGAATCCTTCATTATATATATACCGGCGAATTACTGCCCTGGCCAACCGACGATGAAAAATACAAGGTCATCAGGGAGCATTATCAGATGATGATAGACCTGAAGGGTGAAAACACCGCCGTCAAGGAAATGAGAAAGCATCTTGCCTGGTACCTGAAGGGGATACCGGGAGCGGCAAGCGCTCGCACAGAAGTTTTCGCGTTATCTTCTTCACCGGACGTGCTGTCTCTTGCTAAAGATAAACTTTGCAATCAAAAAAGTTAATTCAGGAAATAAATTTCCACAACTCAACTTTTTTGATAAACTAATATAATATAATAGCCGATAAAACATGTTGGACAGTCCTTTTGGAAAAGATTTGGCAGATTAATGAAGATAGATATGAAATTAAGCATTATGGAACAAATCCAGGAACCGCTACGTCCAATATTGGTTTTGAAATGCCCTGAAAACCATTAAAAAAGCATTGTTACGGCAGTTTGTTATAAAGTTACATTTTGTTTACACATATACAGGCGTTGTTGACGCCCCTATTCCCCGGTGATATAATTACTTTGAAATTCATGATAAGTCGCAAGGCTTGTCTTGAGTTTTATAAAGCAAACAAAGCGAGGTTATTTTAAGGAAGCGGCGTAACCCTGCTTTGCAAAATCAATGGACTGCTTCCGCAAATTCCAAAAGGGAGGATTTTAACATGAGAAATCTCAAAAAGCTTTTCGCAGTGATCATGACTGTTGCTATGCTTGCATCAGTAATGGTTCCTGCACTTGCAGCTGAAGGCTTCAAATACGAAGACGAAGCGCAAAAGCTTTACGATCTCGGCCTCTTCAAGGGTAATTCCGACACATCCTATGTACCGGATTTAGGCACTACCCTGAACAGACAAGCTGGCTTGGCATTGGCTATCCGCCTCATGGGCAAGGATGCCGAAGTTGCGGCAATGACCCAGGAAGAAATTGCTACACAGCTTGCAAAGATCGTAGACGCTGACGAAATCACCGAATGGGCAAAACCCTACGCAGCTTACGCTGTAAAGAACGGCCTTACCAATGGTATCGACGCTAATATCCTGCCGAACGTTAAGTTTGGTCCTCAGCTTCCTCTGACCGGTAAGGAATTCATCAACTTCGTCCTGAAAGCTATGGGCTATCAGGTTGCTTGGGATGACGTTCTGACCAAGGCTGCTTCCATTGGCATGCTGTCTGCTGGCGATGCTGTTACCTTCGGCACAACTCCTGCTATGAACAGGGATCTTGCTGTAGGCGTTATGGCTAACGCTCTCAAGGGAACAACCGCTTCTGGCGTTACCCTTGCTCAAAAGCTCGTAGATGAAGGCGCTGTTACTGGCGAAGCTATGGCTGCTGCTGGTTTCTACGCTCCTACAGCTGCTCCTACAGCTGCTCCTGCAGTTCTGACCGCTACCGCTTCCACTACCAACAACATCCAAATCAGTGTTGTTTACAGCGAAGCAGTAGACAAGGATTCTGCAAACAAAGCTGATAACTACAAACTGAGCAAAGGCGACATTGAAAAGGCAGAACTTCAGGAAGATGGATTGACCGTTGTTCTGACATTGAAAGTTGCAAGTGCAAAAGCTCAGGAAGACAAAGTCGACCTGACCATCAAGAACGTTAAATCAGCTGCTGGTACAGTTATTGCTGAAACCACTCTGAAAGATATTCTGTTCCTTGACAAAGACATTCCTACAGTAGTAGACGCTCAGGTTGTTGGCAAGGATACCATCAAGGTTATCTTCTCCGAACCGATGAAGTCAAACAGCTCCACTACCGTTGGTGATGTTACAACATACTTCCTGAACAAGGATGGATTTGTTGTTAATGGCGGCAAGCTCTATGTTAAGGAAGCAAAGCTGCAGAAGAATTACACTGAAGCTCTGGTTAAGCTGTACTCCTCTCTGCCGGAAGGCGAAGTAACCATTCAGGTTAAGAGTACTTCTGAAGACTATGCAGGCTTTGGCGTAATCGGCAAGCTGATTACCCTGAACGTAGTGAAGGATGCAGAAGCTCCTGTAGTGGTTGGTTATGAAAATGCCAAGCCGACAGAAGTAACCCTGATCTGGAACGAAGACATCGAATTCGATGGCGAAGCAATGAAAGAATGGTACCATACAAATGCAAGTAACCTTGCAGAGAAAGTAACCATCGACGGAAACAAGACCAAGATTACATTCGCTAACGACAAGAAGCTTCCTGCAGGAACCGCGTATGTATACGTTCTGAAAGAAGCCGTAAAAGACCTGTGGGGCAACAAGAATGCTCAGCAAATGATTCAGGTTGAAGTTGTTATCGACGTAACCGCACCGGAAGTTTCCGAAGTGAAGCAAGGCGACACCGAGAAGGAAGTCAAGGTTAAGTACAACGAAACCATGGATGACGACAGCACCAAGAAAGCTTCCAACTACACCATTCTTGACAAAGATGGCAAAGAGCAGGAAGATCTGGTTAAGTCTGTTGTGCTCGATACCGACAAGAAGGTAGCTACTCTGACACTGTCCAAGAACATTGGCGGAGATTACTCACTGGTAATTAAGGGCGTTAAAGACACAGCTGGAAACGAAATTGTTGAAGTAACAGTACCGTTCTCAGTAGCTGACAAGACCACCCCGAAGACCAAGGATTTCTCAGCTAAACTGTACAATGGCAGCGGAAAAGGCCAGATGCTGAAGGTTTCCTTTGGCGAAGCCATGACAACCGAAGGCCAGTATGCTATTAATGATGTTGCGAAGTATATGTTCGGAACAAAGACTCTGAAGAGCATCAAGAACGTAACCATTACTGTTGTTGACGATGGCAAGGCAGTTGAAATCAAGATTCCTTCCAAGTCTGTTGACGATACCAAAGATGGTTATGACTTGACCGCTACAACTGTAACAGTTGCCCGCGTAGCTGATGCTGCCGGTAACTTTGTACAGTATCAACCAAATGCAGATGCAACTCCGGAAGATACATTGTCCTTCAGCATTGCGATTGCAGGCGCTTCCACTGTTGCAATTGACACGGTTGAAGCTACAGCACGTGATACCATTAAAGTAACCTTTAAAGATGAAGTTAAGTTTGAAATCGCTGACTTCCTTGTTAAGAAGACTGTATCCAGCACAGTTTATACCATGAACTATGCTGAAGTAGATACAACTCTGAATGACAAAGGCAAGACAGTTGCAACCCTCAAACTGACTGAAAAACTGCCTTTCGAATGGGGAACAGGAACTGGCGTAGCTGGTACCACAGTCGCATTTGAAGTTTACGGCGAGGATGGAACCTTAACTAACGTTGCTACCGAAAACAAGTACGGCGAAAAAGTTGCACTTGGCTCGACAGCAGTAGCAGATAAGATTGCTCCTGAGCTCTACACCGATGGCGATGATGCAACCGACTATGGCAAGACCAGCGTAGGTGTTAAGGATTATCTGTTGTTTAATAAGACCGGAGATGCCTTCAATTACACCTTCACCCTGAAATTCACTGAATACATGAAGACAGCTCTTACAACTGCTTACACAGGATCTGACTTCATTATCACTGTTGGTGACAAGACACTGGTTAACGGTAAAGATTATATTGTAACCGGTATAGACGGCAATGCCGTGAACTTCCAGTTCACCACAGATTACACAGCACAGAAGACCGATGGAGTCCTCAATGGAACCCATAAGGTATCTGGTGACTTCACCATCAAGCTCGTTGACAAGACCAACTATATCACTGATATCGCTGGCAACGCACCGAAAGCATTCGATGTAATCGAGTTTGATGACCTGTCGATCACAGCTGCAAGATAATTAAACTAAACCCGAAAAACCGGAAGACTAAGTCTTCCGGTTTTTTTTCACATAAAATCAGTAATTTCACCGGATGGAACATTTTTCAGCAAATCCTGTCCAACAGGTATACAATTTTTTTTAGAATTGATATAATGAAGTTGTAAAAGTTTATTTGCAAAGGAGAAACGAAAGATGAAAAAGGGAAGAAATATTCTTGTTGCAGGATTAATACTTTCCTTATTAGCTTGTATGGCGCCTATTTCATCCGCACTTCCAAAAACAGCCGCGCAGCAGGATAAAGTACAGCTGTTAAGTGAATTAAAAATTTTTACAGGTTATAATGGGGATTATCGTTTGAATGACAAGCTGTCAAGAAGCGAGGCAGCCGCACTGGCAGTCAGGATGCTTGGCAAAGAAATGCATGTCCTTCTAAACGCTTCAAACTACAGCAAAACAACTTTCCCGGATGTAGATGCTTCATTATGGTATGCACCGTATGTTGGTTACTGCACAAAGGAAGGAATTTTATCCGGTAACACCGACGGAAAATACAACCCTAATGAGTTCATTACAGAAAAAGCCTTTTTAAAGATCATTCTTGGGGTATTGGGCTATGAAATCAATAAGGATTATACCTGGGTTAATCTGTATAAAAAAGCATTCGAAACAGGATTGGTAACAGAAATATCTTACATAGTCAAGGAAGAGGACAATGCTGATTTTAATCGCGGGAATGCAGTGAATATTATGTACAATGCCTTAGCCCTGGATAATAAAAAAACCGGAAAAGCGCTCTTTTATACGTTGATCGACGAGGGAGTTCTAACAACTGAAAAGGCTGCAGAGTTAAAGCTCATCGAAGACGAGAAGATTACTGAAATTGAAGATCTGCTGGTTTTCGATCAGAATAATATCACTATTGTGTTCAATGAAGACATAAAAGCAATCAATAAAATTAAAATCTATCAGGTAAACAATGAAGACAGGGAATTATCGTTCAGCATAGATGAAATGCAAGGTAATTATATTATGCTGAAAACAGAAAAACAAACCCCAGGCATGGAATACACCCTTGAAGTACAGAAAGCTGAAGATCTGAATAAGAACATACAGGAAGCACTATACACCGCTTTTATCGGTTTTATGCGGCAAACTGTGGAATCCGACTTTTTTAGAATTCAAAAGATAGAGCCTTTAAATGAGAAGTCCATCAAACTGTTCTTCACACACCCGGTAAATATAAACAGTGAAAACCCTCTTCATTACACCATTAGTGATGAAAACTATACTTTTGCATCCGGTGACAGGGATCAGCTTGTTATTAAGACAATCGCAGCTGAAGATCACTGCGTGCTGCTATCCTTGAAAAACGGTTCATTTTCAGAAGGAGAACAATATCGGGTTGAAGTCAGTGGAAACATGACCAGTGTATATTCAGCCAGACAGAATGACGGTGAAGGGGACGAAATGGCCTTTACGGCTGCTGCAGGGGCAGTTGATGGATTCAAGGTATTGGAAGTTATTCCTTATGAGAATGATACAATTTTATTAAGCTTTAACAAAGAGGTAAATTCATTCCTCGCGCAGCAGATTTATAATTTTTATGTCACAGACAAGGACTTAAAGCCAATAGCCATCAAAAGTGCAACTGTTGAAGGCCAGGGTTTAAGGATTGGAGAAGTTGTTTATCTTAAATTAGATAAGAATCTGCAAAAAAATGAGAAATACTACGTAACCATAAACAATTTGAATGATGTTACAAAACAGGAATACATCACAGAACGTACATACTCCTTTATAGCGGATTATGGTTATGTTGACAATTTGGATATCGTGGATATAACACCAATAGACAGACAAACAATTGATGTATACTTTACAAACATGCTAGATCCGACCACCGCCCAAAACATAAATTATTACACAATATCACTCAGAAATGGTACGGCAACCGTTTATCCGAAAGGCGCGCTATATGATACAAACATTCATCCTTATAAGGTAACGCTCTTCTTCAATGTCAATGACTTTGAGGTAAAAAGAGAGTATGAGCTTAAGGTCAGCTTCGAAATGAAGGATTATCTGGGAAACAAAGCAGGATCCACTTTAAGAGAAAGCTTCAATGCCTCAGATGTGGATAAAACAAACCCTAACCTTGAAGAGGTAAAACCAATATCTACAAATGCAGTAAAGTTGGTTTTTGATAAACAGTTGTCATTCGTCCAAACTAATTTGTTACCAAACAACTATACATTGGAGTATAATTACCAGGGGATGAACATCCGAAAAGCTCCATTAAGTGTACTCTATGTCAATGCAAAAACCCTTGTTCTGGTGTTTGATGAACTGGAATACGAAACCCCGTATACACTTAGAGTGAATACGATTGTTGATTTTTCCGGCACCGCTTATAAGGTAACCGGAGAGGGTACCAACTATAAAGACTTTATACTGGAGAAGAAAGAACCCTAAACAACATGAAAGGTAATTAAACCATAATATAAAATACATTGACTTTAGTACTGTAATTTGATACGATTTTGTTCAGAAGTTGAACAAAATCGTTTTTCTTTTTCCGGTGTTCCGGCCCGGCAGAAGAAAAAAGAGGACATGCTATAGGAACGAAGGCATAAGTATAGGCTATCAATCACTGTATTGTGGATTTATAAGCATTACAGAATGATGAATACTTTTCATATTATGTCTATGGGCGAAGCTATATCAAGACGAGGTATGATGACCAACGAGTTTGAAGTTTTAAATAGTGTTGAATCAAAGGACACAATCACACAGAGAGAGCTTGCTAGAAAGACAGGTCTCTCATTGGGTGCTGTGAATGTGTTGATTAAACGACTTATCAATAAGGGTCTGCTAAAGATAGAACACATTAACGCAAAAACAATCCGATATTTTTTAACACCGAAAGGGTTAATGGAGAAAGCCCGGCTGACATATCAATATATTATTTTATCATACAATCACATCTCAATTATTGAAAGCAAAATCGAACAGATTGTGAGAAACAAGAGGAGTTCACCAGCAGTTTTTCTTTATGGAGAAAAAGATGAATTATATGAAATTATTATATCAAAACTTCATTCCCTGAACGAACCCTATAAACTGATAAATGACATCAACGAAGCTATAATGTGTAATGAGAATGATTGTATTATAATTGTTTGGAATCCGGAGTTGAACTATATAGGACATCAAATGAATGTATTCAACATCTTAAACTCTATTTAAAAGAAAAGGGGATAGATATGGAAGAGATAACATTGAGAGAAATATTAGAAGCGATCTGGAAGGGTAAGTGGCTAATAGCGATTATTACTATTATCGCTCTAATTGTTACCGGTGTGGGCACTTTCTTACTCTTGCCGGCGTCAAAAAGTGTAGTTGCCATTATCGAGTTAAATTATCCGGGGATTGAATTGGGACTTAACCCTGATGGTACACAATTTGACATAAGCCAGCTTAAATCTCCTTATGTTATTGAGAATGCATTGAAAGAACTTGATATGAACAATATCGGGATTAAATCGGATGAGGTTAGGAGAAATATTGAAATAACGCCAATACTTCCGGATAGTGTTGTACAACGGGCTGAAACCATGATTAAACAGGGAAGTGAATATATTTATTATCCCAGCGAATATAAGATTACGTATAAGGTAAACAAAGCATTTTCCTATAATCAGGGTATTTCATTAGTGGAAATAATCATCAGTGAGTATCAGGAATATTTCTATACGCTGTACTCAGA
>JAEZBW010000747.1 GCA_023426765.1 Bacillota bacterium | reverse complement strand
TGCACAGGGTCAAAGGACAGGCATGCTGCCAGACAAATCTTCGCTGAACGAAATTCCCAATGCGACCTATTTCACTGACGGCGTGAACACCTCACTGGTCGTCCCCGCATTATCGACCTATACGTTGTCCATCAAGCAGGTCGGGGAATACCCGGTAGAGATCAAGGTCCAGCAATTGTACGCCGCCCCGAACGGCACCGAAGGCCAGCTCGATGTGGTGGGGAAAGTGGTCTTTACCGGAGTTCCAATGACTTCGGGCAGCCAGGGTAGCATGCAAGTCAGCCTGGATAATGGCATCGCGAACTTCAAGCTGCTGGTGGACGATAATAACGATACAATCACCGACCGAACCATCACGCCCGATAGCACATTGGACGCAGTAAAGAGCATGGATTATACGGCGCCGGTTACTTCTTCAACGGTAACCGGTCAGCCTGACGAATTCGGTTTCTACCAGGGCACAGTCACGGTAACACTTGAAGCCGTCGAGGAAGAAGGTGGTAGCGGCATATTGAGAACCGAGTATTCGTTGGATGGCGGCAGAACATGGCTTACCTATTCCACGACGCTTTCCATCGACTCAGATCGAGTGCCTGAAATCAAGGCTCGCTCTGTTGACCAGGCCGGTAACTGGGAATACCCCTGGAAGACCGTCCGCCTTTCGAACTACAATATCAGGCTGCCCATCATCCGGCGCTAGCAAATTCCTGTGGCAAGCGGAAACAGCCGCAGCCTGTTTATAAAAGCAGAAATGAAACCAAGAGTGTAATAACGCAAAGCAAACACAATATACGTCAGTGCATAACTGCCGCATTGCGCCCCAAAATAACGCATCCTCCCTGCCCTTACCTGAGAATTCCCCAAGGTTGGGCAGGGAGTATCACTTCAATCCCATAAGGCGTATTTCCGGTACAGACTGCCTCGAAAAGTCCATCCTTGCGTATGCTAACTTATTGCAGCACCTTCTGAAACTCTTTTCTACTTACATACTTTGTAAGAATAAGGAGAGGATTTGATGAATCAACAAATCCCCAGGTTTCCTCGGCGTGTTCTTGATCGCTGAAACTATATATACGAATCATCTACGCTTTTTTATTCCAAGCATTATGCCCTTAAAGTCAATTGTTTTTAATCGATTCTTTTCTGTTCTGAACCTGCACCTTTCTTAGTGAAAAACATCAAAATTGATCGAAGAAAACAACATTATTACGAACATTCACCTACTTAAAAATTTTCGCTCTTAAATTAAAAAGGCGGGGATTACAGACATAGTACTCCCCGCCTTTCATTTTTTACTTGTCCAAAGGTTCGTATCTTGATCGAAAATGCATTTCCGTTGTGATGTATTTCGAGCGAACCACACTAGCAGAAAGATCCACGTAGGTGGCGAAGGTCATCAGATCTCTCGTAAGCAGCATACGCGATAGAAAATTCGCAGCCAAGGAAGCAATCACGGGATTGATGGAAAGGCCTTGCTCATCCATCATGGCCAGGTCTGCGCATGGTCGTTGCTGTTTATCCTGAACATTCTGCACCGGTATTTCTATTTCCAACAATTCTGGATGCTGAACGGTAGGCAGCGGCAGCGCGGCGCAAAAGCCTGGCAGGACAAACGGGTCTGTTGACACGGGCTGGCAGCCAAGCAGTACCTGACCGGTCGATTCCCCGTTGCCACAGTCGAGCCACCAGGAACGTGCGCCGCCATGACTATCTACTGGTCGCACAAGGCTGGCGATGCTCCTGCGGGCCAGGTGATTGTCCACACAGCCGATCCACACCTCGAGCTCGCCTATCCAGCCTTCCAGATTGGGTGGAAGAAAAGTCTCATCCAGGAACCGGGGAACAGCAGTGACCTCCACACCCCACGCCGCGCCATACCGCAGCGCCAGTGTCTGGGCCTTGTTGCGTCCAATCTCCGCGTCACAGAAATTCTGCCGGAAGACATTTTTCGCCTCCACCTGGTCACCGTCAATTAAGAGCACTTCGGCCGAGATGTGGAACTTCTCAATCAGCAGCCGGGCAACACGCACCACGTGCGGAAACAGCCAGCTGCCCGTTCCCCCCGCCCCCACCTGGATAAGATGAACGTGGTGAAACGTGGGCAGCAGCAACTTGCAAGCGTTGGCATAGGATAAATCCAGGCTCATTGTGTTCCTCCTTCCTTATCTTCAACCGCGTCTCGCAGACCCTCCGGCAGGTCGAAAATCCACCCGGAAGGGATCTTCCAAAAATGCCCGAACATCCCAACCCGTGTACGAATGGATAGATGCTCACCAAGCAAACCAATGACACTGTAAACGCGGAATCCCTGTTCATCCCGGTCGTCCTGTGTCGAGAAGTCCGGGGGATATGCGCCGTGGGAATGCACCTCGAGGATCGCATGAGAGGTGTCTGGCTCCCACGGCGCGACAGGCACGCAAGAAACCGTGGTCTGCACCTGCCGGGGGATCACCAGACGCCAGCCAGCCGTTTCCAGGGTCAGGTAAAAGAGCATTTCCAGGGGATACACAACCACCGCTTTTGCCAGAAT
>JAEZBW010000736.1 GCA_023426765.1 Bacillota bacterium | reverse complement strand
CAAAGCCGGCGGAATGATACTGGGTGGTTTCCTCAATGATCGGATATTTCAGGTTTTCATAATATAAAAAGGCATTCCAGTATTCATTCAGGTCTTCTTCATTACAGTCCTTGACCGCCAGAATGATGGAGGCCTTTTTCTCACTAAAGGGTGTAAGATAGGCATAACCCTTATTGCAATAATGTCTGTTGATCCACATATCCACCCGCCCGGTGTCAAAATTTCCATGCACCACTGCCGCGCGTACATAACCTTCAAACCATGTCTGCCACAATCCCAGTTCCCGTGTGAATATAAGATTACCATTTGCCACTACAACGTAATCATACTTTTTTTTCAGCATATGAATATCGGCCATCGTGTTCAGAAAAACCCTGGTTTTATTCAAGGTTGAACAAATCTGATTTTTCAACGAATCTCTCGTGTTCGTTCTTAAGAAAAGAAAACCAAGATTGTTGCCGGTCACCATCAGGTTACGGGTTGGTCCGTAATGCATCATTCTTTGAATGGGACCCAGCGGGCTGAAGTCCAGAAAAAGCTTTTCGCGGAAGTATCTCAGAAAGTCTCCGCGCCAGGGGCGATCAGAAATACGGAGCATTGCCGTGCAATGATTGATGGCTTCGCCAATAAAGCTGTTTTTCTCGTATAAATCGGGTACAATCCCCAGCCGTTCCAGCTCGTGAGCACAGGCCAGGCCGGCAAGCCCCGCACCAATGATGGCAACTTTCACAATAAACCTCCGAATGGATAACTATAGGTGTTTACGGTCTGGCGCGTGTTGGAAAAACCTTATGAATCAGCTTGTTCGGCGCTTCCATGCGCAGTAAAACCTGTTGGATATTCATAACAGCCCGGGTTTCATCATCCCGAAGACGCATAAACAGAGCTTTGGCTTCGGGGTTCAGGACATTCAGCAGCACATCGTTGTACCATTTCTGCATCATGATCCGGTACTCCTGTAAATCCCGCAGTATTTCCACTTCATTCATCCGAAGTACCTCCTCATTTCTAAATAGTATCCCTAACGAAGCTCCAGGTTTCATACCTTTTACTGTATCCCCAGGCGATTTATTTTATCATTCAAATCTTTGATATGCTCCCTGCTGTTTTTCTTAAAGTCTTTGATCATTTGCTCTATGATTTTATCCTTCAGCATTTTTTTCGGGAGTTCGTATTTTTTCAATAATAAATCTTCCAGTTGAAGGCTTCTTGCAAAATAAAAAGCAAGGATGTCTTCCTGACGCAACTTGGACAAATCGATCACCCTCTTGAACTCAATTGAAGCTTAGTTTATTTTTCGTTAAAACAGAGAATATTATGCAAAGACGGCATTTAAACCTGTGCGGGTTATCGGTATCGCCGTGAAAGTTATGGAGGAGAAAGCTTGAAGGTGGCAATTATCGGTTCAGGCGTTTCGGGTTTATCCTGCGCCTACCGTTTAAATCAGCTGGGCGTAAAGCCTGTTATTTTTGAACGCAGGCCGATTATCGGAGAAGCCATCAATGTGTATGGCATGCATCTGCATTGCTTCAACCATGTTTTCAACAACCCTCTGCGCTATCTTGAAAAGCACTATCACTTGAAAATCAAGCCGATGGGGGAGATCCGGAAACTGACAATGTTTGCCGGAGACAGGGAGGTAAAGGTCAGGGGTCGCCTTGGGTATATTTTCAACCGGGGGGCTGAAAGAACTTCTCTGGAGTGTCAGCTTTTCAGCCAGGTAGAAGCCGAACTGCATATGGATGCATATATTCCGGATGCGATGGTTGAGGATATCGCCAGAGAGTTTGATTCGGTTGTGATAGCAACAGGCAACGGGGATATCCCTGATTATTTTGGAATATTGGACGAGTCAGACATTATTGCGATCAGAGGCGGTATTATGGAAGGGGAGTTTGAGCCGGCAAACGTGATATCCTGGATGAAAACAGATTATTCAGGGCACTATTATGTATACCTGATTCCGATTTCAGAAAAAAGAGCAAAGATAACCCTGATGTCGGATAATGTATCGGTTCAAGACTTGAATTCAATGTGGAAAAAAATGATAACCACCGAAGCGATTCAGAACAATTTTCTGGAAACCTGGGACTGTGAATACCATCATTGCCGTCTGAAGACAAACCGCCTGGGAAACCTGTATTTCATCGGGACCGCCGGAGGAATGACCGATGATTTTATCGGCTTCGGCATTATCAACGGTCTGGCCTCCGGCATTTTTACCGCAGAGGCCATTGTACAGGGAAAAAGCTTTGAAAAAAGCATTCAGCCAATTCTGTGGCAGGTGAATGAACTTCACAATTTAAGATTATTGGTGAACAGGATGAACAGCAAGGCCTGGGAACGCCTGATTACAGTATTGGGTATGCCCGGGGTTCGCCATATTCTTTACGGTCATTCCTTGATAAAGTTCCAACATTTAGGTGCTGTCGCCGGTTTCTTCATGAAAAAATGAATCAGGAGAATCTTCCGAAACCCTGGCTGTCAGGAGAAACAACAAAAAAAGAAGAAACATCCGTTCCTTCTCTTGATTCGTCCTTATGTGCAGGGTTTCGGGTTAATCAACAATGAAGGGCTTGACATCCTTCATGAAATCCTCAATGCCGTCTGCATGAGCTTCCACCTTGATGGGTTTGCTTAAATCAAGGCTGAAGATGCCCATAATGGATTTGGCGTCTACAATATAGCGCCCCGATGTCAGATCAACATCAAAATCATAACGGTTGACGATATTCACAAAATCCTTCACATCATTAATGGACTTCAGCATGATATGAAATGTAATCATATTTACACCGCCTTTCTGTGCTCTTGCAGCCTGCGATTCTTCCAGACTGCGGATTAAAAACTTAAGTAATAATGCCTGATATAACCATAAATGAGTAATCGCATTTCTATCTTATCCGTTACGATGGGTTTAGTCAATTACAATTGTGTTAAATTTGACCGGGTTGCAAAAACAACATTTATCTGAGAAAATGAATGTGGCCGGCAGCGGCTGATATCAGAAGCGGACAGGATGATACACCCTTGAGAAAAGTAGCTTTTATCACCTTGGGCTGCAAGGTGAACACCTATGAAACCGAAGGCATGAAAAGAATATTTGAACAGGACGGCTACCAGGTGGTCGAACCGGAAAACGTTGCGGATGTGTATATCATTAATACCTGCACCGTTACCCACCTGAGCGACAGAAAATCCAGGCAGATGATTCGCAGGGCACGAAGGCTGAACCCCCGGGCGGTTATCGCTGCCGTGGGGTGCTATGCCCAGATTGCGCCCGAAGAAGTTTCGACCATCGAGGGTGTGAACCTGGTGGTTGGAAACAACCACAAAAATGAAATTCTCTCGCTGGTGAATGAAGCCTCCTGGAACACCTTGCAGGTAGATGTTTCTGCAAGAAAGGAACTGAAGGATTATGAAGAGCTTTGGGCCCAGTCCTTCAGCGGCCGCACACGTGCTTTTCTGAAGATTCAGGATGGCTGTGATCAATTCTGCAGCTATTGCATCATTCCGTTCGCACGCGGAGGGGTTCGCTCCAGAAGCCTTGAGAATATTTATCAGGAAGCTGTTAAACTTTCTGAAAATGGATTTTCGGAAATTGTTTTAACCGGGATTCATCTGACATCCTATGGAATTGATACCGGAGAACATAGCCTGTTTGATGTGATCGCACACCTGAATGGGATTGAAGGCATCCGGCGGATTCGCCTGGGCTCACTGGAACCCCTTTACATGAACCATGACATGATTCGCAGGATGGCCGGAATAGATAAGCTTTGCCCGCATTTCCACCTCTCGCTCCAGAGCGGTTGCGACGAGACCCTGGTCAGAATGAACCGGGATTATACTACGCAAGAGTATCGCGAAATTGTTGAGAACATAAGGCATTATTTTCCGGATGCTGCCATTACAACCGATATCATGGTGGGTTTTCCGGGAGAAACCGGGGAGGAGTTCGGTAAAACCTGCAGCTTTGCAGAGTCGGTCGGTTTCAGTCAGATTCATATATTTCAGTATTCCATCCGCAAGGGTACCAAAGCAGCCGGAATGCCGGATCAGGTTCAGGCTGCGGTAAAAGAGGAACGCAGTAAAATTCTCGGAAAGATTGCAGAGAAAACAAAAGCTGCATTCCGCGAAAAGTATACCGGCACAACCGTGGAAGTTCTTTTTGAGCAAATTCAGGATGGCCTGTGGGAAGGCCATACCCGCAATTATATTCCGGTCAGGGTGGTTTCTTCGGATGAACTATCGGGGCAAAGCAGGATGGTCAGGCTTGCAGAAAACCAACCGGAGTATGTTTTGGGCAAGCTGGACGAATAAAGCAGGGAAAGCGACGAACAAACACGGCTTTTACCGGGTGAACAGGATAATGGCCGGCAGGGCGATGGATGCCAGTGTCAGAAGGATCATTCCCACCGCGCCAAGCCTGTTTTTGTGGTCCCAGTTATACTTTGCGTAGCTGATCGGATATACCGCCATGATCAGCAAAAAAGGGATGATGATAAAATTCATGATTTCACTCCTTCTATTACCGGATTGGATTTGTTTTTATCAGGGTTCCAGTCCGTCTGATGACAAACTCGACATTCACGGAAATTTCTGCATCTTTGAATCTCCCCAACCAGTCATATTCTTCCCATTCCTGAATCGTCAGAAAATGCATGACCGCCTTCTCCCCAAACCCAAACACGTCAACGCCGAGACCTTTACATTTATCAACCGTTTTAATCAGAATTTCCCTGATGTATGCGCTGAACGCATCTTCCAGTTTCTTTTTATACTCCAGGCTTTCATATTGTGTCGACGATTGTACATTCAGCAAATCTCCTTCAAGTGAAACTTTTACATGCACTTTGGGGTTCTTTCCGGAGGTTTCCACCTTTATTTCGGTATCTTTCTTTAATTTCGTTGAAATGGTTATTCTCAGGGCATCATCCAGCGGATCGGGAAACGATATAAAAGCTCTTCCCAAATCGCTTGTGATCATCAACAAACCACGGGTCTCATCACCGTTGAGCATACCTACCATTTTATCTCGTTCAAACAGTGCTGTGCCGAAAAATTCAAAGGGATTTCCTCCTTTCCGGGGAAGCTCCCCGGCGTAGTAATCACCTTCAGACTTGAAATCCTTCGGCGGTATACCGGTACCGGTGGGCAGATAATTGGCTGAATCGTTTATAGCGACAATTGGAGCTGCGGGCATTTTGTAGGTGGTTTTCAAGTCCTTGAAGAACTGATGATAGCTGGTATCGATGAAAAGCCCGCTTTCTTCATTTGAATCCATAAAGCCTTCCTGCGCTTCTGAAATGGCTGCGGTCACAACCGGATTGAAAACCTCCAGAAAATTACCTGCACCATCTTTGGAGATAATGATATGCATGATTCTTCGGATCTGCCTGCTGCGTATCAGGCTGTTGATAAACCTTTCCACGCCCTCCCGGGCTAACTCCTCGGAAATGACAAGGTATTTGGTGTGCATGTAGTTATAAGCCCGTGAGGAGGATGATTCAACCATGTTCACTGCCGCAAAAAAAGTAGGTGCGTCTACAGAATAAACGATATAGCTTTTTTCTCCTGCCTGCCCTCCTCCTCCGCTGCCAGAGCTTTCATCGCTGCCGCCTCCCTGTGATTTCATTGAAGGCGTTTGAAAGGAAAAACGCAGATTGTTCGTAACTCCCTTATCAATACCGATGGAATATACATATGTCCATTGATTAATCTCTCTTGCATCTGAACAGGCCGAAAGAGAGATTGTAGAAATGCCCAGAAAAAGGAACAGAAAAAAATTACGCATGCCGGTCTTCTCCCTTCTTATTCCGTAAAATCGCAATAATCAACACCAGAATCGGTAAAATATAAAAGGTAATGCTCCCATAAAGCCGTAAAAGAGGGACATAAACATCCACAAGGGTGGACAAATCTTTTGGCATCATTGCCAGGGTAAAAATAAGAAGACCAACCGGGAGAATGACAGGTCTTGCATCCTGCAAGCGGAGCATTTTACAGGTGATACTCACTGCCGTATACAGAAGAACCGAAACGGCAATCGTGGATACCGTGATAAAAAGGAGTAAAAATAAAGGATCCAGTCTTTGAAAAAATCCCCCCAGTTTAATGATTCTGCTAAGGACATACATCAATGAGACAACTTCACCCGCTCCGGTATATGAAAAGACAAGAATTGCGACAAGCTGCACCAGTGAAAGGATTGCTCCTGAAATGATCAAAGAAGCGACACCTGCTTTTTTAATATTCCCCGTTCCCTGTATTGAACCTGCTAATACGGCAAGAATGACCACCTCGGCATATGCAGTGCTTCGCGTAATACCCGTTGTAAGCGTCTTAACAAATCCAAAACTTAAAACTGGAAATATATAGGATAAATTGAAGTAGTTGCTTGAAAGCACCACCAGCAGCAATATCGAGAATAAAGCAAAATACGCCGCCAGCTTTGCAACCCGTGCAATGGCTTCCAGCCCGATGAAGGAGAGACTTGCGGCTAAAACCACCTCCGCTCCAATCAATATACCGGAATGTGTAACAGGAAAGATATAAACCTTCATCACATCGATAAATTCTCTTGTATATAAACCTGAACTTACCAGGAATGAAACCATTAAAAGAAACGAGAATATCAATCCAAAGCCCCTTCCAAGTGTAACATCATAGATTTCGACAATGTTTTTACCCGGAAAGCGCTTTAGCATCAGCCAGATCAGGAAAAAGGCAATACCTGCCATGATGCCGGAAATGAACGTCATATACCATCCTGAAGTCCCGAGTTCTTTCAGAATATAGGATGGAGAAGTAAGAAGTGTTTTATTGCATATGGCAATGGTCACAATAGAAACCGCTTCCTGAGTTCCGAACTTACCCTCCCTTAACATGAATGCGCACCCCCTTCTTTTTTCGCAAAAGCGCGATCACTAAAGTTATCAAGGGCAAAACATAAAATAATAAAATCGGGTACAGCCGCAATATTTCGATATACTCATTTACAACAGAGGGCAAATCGGGAGGGATCATCGTGACCGCAAAAAGAAGAACGGCCATCGGCAGGATTACAGGCCGTTTGTCCTGCAGGCGAAAGGTTTTGCAGAAACTGCTGACCGCACAGTAAAAGACAATGGAGCTGGATATGCCGGTAATCATCATCCACATAAATAAAAATGCCGGATCAAGCCTTTGAAAAAAGGCACCGTAATTGATCAACGTGGCCAGGGTATATAAAGGAGCGGTTAGCTCCTGGAAGGAATAATACGGGAATACCAACGTAAGGCAAAAAATCCCTATGGATACGACCGCCCCCGATAAAAGAATGGACAAAAACCCGGCCTTTTTGATGTTTTGGATCCCCTGCAGAGAACCGGCGATAACTGCCAGAATGATGACCTCGCTGAAGGCTGAACTTCGCGTGACCCCTTCCCACAGGGTTTTACCTATCCCATAGCCGAGAATGGGAAACAGGTTTGAAATTTTGTAGTTCTGAATGGACAGCAGCAGTAAGGCAGTAAAGCCAAACAGGGTTGTCATTGCTGTCAGCTTTGCAGCCCGCGCAATGGCTTCAAGCCCCAGAATTCCGGTGAGGGAAACCAACAGGACCATTGCTCCGTTTAAATAACTGATGGGTGTATTCTGGAATACATAGGATTTCAGCATTTCGAAAAACTCCCGCAAAAGAACGCCTGTCGCCGTCAGAAAGGATCCCGCATAAATAAAACTGAACACGGTTCCAATAAACCTGCCAAGAGAAATTTTATAGATCTCCAGGATGTCCTTCCCGGGAAAACGTTTCAGCAGCAAAAAGATAAACGTGAAGGATACCAGAGTAACAGCATTGGAGATGATGGACATATACCAACCTGTATTGCCGACAGCCCGTGCCAGAACAGTAGGTGCCGTAAAGAAAACCCTGTTCCCGGTAGCTATTACGACAAGGCATATGGCCTCCTGTAAACCTATTTTACCTTCCTTGATCACTCTGTTGATCCTCCTTGTTATGCTCACCCTGTTCACCCTTGGAAATCCATAACTTTTTGTTCTTCCCTTTCATTTCCTTGCCGGCGGTGTTCAAGGTGTCCGGATTATCGTTCTGCGACCAGATGGGATGCCGGAATATCACATCTTTGCTGTCCTTTGTTTTTGGAGCGATCGGAGAAAAATATGGAACCCCGAAAGATTTCATGCTGCAGGCAAGGGCCATCAGCAGAATTCCCATCAACGACAGGCCATAGAAACCCAGCACTGCTCCTGCAAAAATAAACGCAAACCGAACCATCCGCACTGAAAGAGCCAGCGAATAGTTCGGAATCGCGAAACTGCCTAACCCGGTGATCGAAACAACAATGACCAGCAGCGGGCTGACAAGCCCGGCTGATACAGCAGCTTGCCCCAATATCAGTGCTCCTACAATTCCAAGGGTTTGACCGATGACACTCGGTACACGGATACCTCCTTCCCGGATGAGTTCAAAGGCAATTTCCATCATTAAAACCTCCATGATGGTAGGGAAAGGCACCTGCTCTTTCGCCCTCGCGATGGAAAGCAGAAGCTCGGTTGGGATCATTTCGATATGATACAGCGTAATCGCCACATAGATACCGGGTAGAAAAGCTGCGCTTAAAAGGCCAAAGATTCTTATCGCCCTTAAAAAATTGCTGGTTAACCATCGTACCGAAGTATCCTCCGAAGTGTGGAACAACCGGAAAAATGTAACCGGAACCGTCAGGGCAAAGGGTGTCCCGTCCCCGATAATAACCACCTGGCCTTCCATCAGGAAAGACGCGGTTCTGTCCGGCCTTTCGGTTGAAATAACCTGTGGGAACAGCATAAAAGTGTTGTCCTCAATAAACTGCTCTATCATGCCGTCTCCAATAATGTTGTCGGTCTTAATGCTTTTCAGGCGCTTTTTCACTTCCTGGATCACCTGGTCATTGGCTACGCCATTCAGGTAGAGAATTGCACAATTTTCATGGTTTGCAGAACCAAGCAATATCATTTCGGTGACCAGGTTTTCGTTTTTTACAAGTCTTCGGATCAGGGTGACATTGGTCCGTAAATCCTCGGTAAAACCTTCCTGTGAGCCTCTTACAACGGTCTCGGTTTTGGGTGAATCTACATTTCTCTTATCATAACCCCTTGTTTCCATCAGAATGCATTCGCTGCATCCGTCAACAAATAAGGCGCTGACACCCCCCAAAACCTGCAGGGTGATATCGTTAAAGCTTTTCGCTTTTTTAATTCCATGGATGGACAGAACGCTTTCAATTAAGTAATCTGCCGTTGGTTCTTCACCTTCGGCACAGGCATCCCTGGACATGAGCTTCGGAAGAATGGCCAGGTTCAGGGTTTGCGTATCCGTCATGCCATCCATATAGGCAATAAAGGCCTTTTTCTTTCTGCCGATTTTAAACTCACGGAGAATGATGTCCTGGTTTACAGGCATGAGAAATCTTTGCTTGATGATCTCAAGGTTTGTCGCCAAATCAGCAGATATGAAATCATTTTCCTGCTTATTTTCGGTTTTGCGCTTTTCGTTCCGCTTTTGAGTTGCAGCAGACGGAGATAGGGGTTTCCTGAAACGGGTCTGTGCAGATACTTCGCCCTTTTGATCCTTACCGGTTTTACGCCCTGAAACACGGCCGGATTGCGAAATTCCTTTTTCATCGTCGGCTTCATTCTGCTCATTCTTCAAGTCCGCTTTGCCACCGGTTTGGTTTTGCCTGTTGTTCGTGTCCGCCTTGTCGCTGGTTTGATTTTGTTCATTGTTCGAGTTTGCTTCGTTGCTGGTTTGATTTTGCCCTTTCTTCAATCCCGCTTCGCCATCGGTTTGCCCTTCACCTTTTCCCTGACTGGAATCGTCCTGCATGCCGCTGTCGTTGCCGGTATTCTTACTGTTATTCTTCCCGGTGACCGATGCCTCGGGAGCTTTTGCTTCACTTTTAGTTTCCAGAAGTTCAAATCCCAGTTCCTTGCTTTTGGGTTCTTTATAAATGAAAAGCTTTGCAATTTTTTTCAATAATCCCGGCATAGTTTTCAAAATTCCTTCCGCGGAATCGATAAATTTATTTAAAATTAAATGGTAATCCGACACCAGACAGGGGTAAAAATATGACATAGGGCAGGGGGTACCCCTTCAGACAGAACCGGTGTTGCTGCAATAGGTATTATTCGCCATCATCATCGTGAATATTCCATGTCCACCGGGACTCTCCCGAACACATATAACAAAGGATAAAGCCGCCATTCAGGGTGAAGATAAACTTTTCATATTTTAGAGGCAGGATTCGGGAAATGTTTCCCCGTAAATCCGGTCGGGGATAAATAGTTTGCTGCAGCAAATGAACATCCCGTGTTTAGGACATATTGTATAAGGAAGCACATGGAATGTTTGTATAAACAACATATTGAATTGTGGAATTTAATATATTACTATTATATTGGGGAGAAAAGGATCTGATTATTTTGAGTAATGGAAATTTTTTTCGTAGAAAGAGAACGGCATCCGAACAAAAAGCTGTTCCGAAACAAAAACAGGGAAGTGGAGTGATCGGTTTGAATCATGAAACAATGATGTTTAAAGTGGATAAGGAAAACAACAACCAGGCACGGGAGATCCTTTTAGCCGTTTATGAAGCCTTGAAAGAAAAAGGCTATAACCCGATCAGTCAGATTGTGGGGTATATTCTTTCCGGTGATCCTACCTACATCACCAATCACAAAAATGCCCGCAGCATTATCCGAAAACTGGAACGGGATGAGCTTCTGGAAGAGCTTGTTAAAAACTATCTCAGTGAAAAATAAACCGAATGCCCGCAGCAATGCGGGTTTTTTATACAACGGAAACGATTGCCTGCAATCGCAGCACACCGTTATTGCAACAGCAGGTTTTGCTTTAGCAAAACCATCACACAGCAACAAGAACCTTGCCGCCAGAGCGGCAAGGTTCTTATATTCAGATTTCCTGGTGTCATGTGATAAAATTTTCACAAGTCCGTAGCTTAACCCTTTACTTTTATTTAGAACTGGGGTATGCTATATTATGGTTAATTTCAGGATGGAAGGAGTATAAAAAAATGAAACAATATTTGGAGATTGAATATGTATACGGCAGAGAAATACTCGATTCAAGAGGAAATCCTACCGTTGAAGTCGAAGTCGTTGTTGAAGGCGGATACGTAGGACGTGCGGCCGTACCGTCCGGTGCTTCCACCGGCTTCTTTGAAGCTGTTGAACTGCGCGACGGCGATAAGGGCAGATATCTTGGCAAGGGCGTTGAAAAGGCCGTAGATAACATCAATGATGTCATTGCCCCTGAAATCGAAGGAATGAACGTATTTGACCAGATTTTAATCGACAGAACCATGATTGAACTGGATGGAACAAACAATAAGGGTAAACTGGGCGCCAATGCAATCCTTGGCGTATCGCTGGCTGTTGCCAAAGCAGCTGCCGAAGCTCTGGGATTATCTCTTTATCAGTATATTGGCGGAACAAACTCAAAGGTTCTTCCGGTTCCGATGATGAACATCATCAATGGCGGAAAGCATGCGGACAACAGTGTTACCATTCAGGAGTTCATGATTATGCCGGTTGGTGCAGACAGCTTCAAGCAGGCGCTGCAATGGTGCGCAGAAGTTTTCCACACACTGAAGAAGGTTTTGAAGTCCAAGGGTTACAGCACCGCCGTGGGTGATGAAGGCGGTTTTGCACCCAACCTGAAATCCGATGAAGAAGCCCTCCAGGTTATCGTTGAAGCGATCAAGGCCGCAGGCTTTGAACCCGGGAAGGATTTCCGCCTTGCCATCGATGCCGCTGCTACCGAAATGTATGAAGAAGCAAAGGCAAAAGGCCAGGAAGGCAATTATTATTTCTGGAAGACAGACATCATGAAGACCAAGGAAGAAATGGTTTCATTCTGGGAAGAAATGGCATCCAAGTATCCGATCATTTCCCTGGAAGACGGTGTGTCGGAAGAAGACTGGGAAGCATGGAAAATGCTTACCGACAGATTGGGCAAGAAGATTCAGCTGGTTGGAGACGACCTGTTTGTTACCAACACCGAAAGGCTTGAAAAAGGAATTAACCTGGGTGTTGCCAATTCCATTCTGATCAAGGTGAACCAGATCGGTACCCTGACAGAAACACTTGAAGCCATTGAGATGGCGAACAGAGCTGGATATACTGCCGTTACCTCCCACAGATCCGGTGAAACCGAAGATGCTACCATTGCCGATATCGCAGTGGCTACCAATTCGGGCCAGATCAAAACCGGAGCACCGTCCAGAACCGACCGTGTTGCAAAGTACAATCAATTGCTGAGAATTGAAGAAGAACTGGAAGATGTCGCTGAATATCCTGGGCTGAAAGCCTTCTTCAACCTGAAAAACAAATAATCCGCAATCCGGAAATCGAGTAGGAGGCTACCCCTTAATTGAGTAGCCGACCTCTCACACCACCGTACGTACCGTTCGGTATACGGCGGTTCAACAAGAGTTCAATTTCTCAAGCAAGTTCGGCTACGAAGCCAGTATAAC
>JAEZBW010000702.1 GCA_023426765.1 Bacillota bacterium | reverse complement strand
GAAGGAAAGGCTGGATACCGCGGCTTATCTGCCGCTGACTGTTCTTCTGGGTGATATTAACGGGCTGAAGCTGGTGAATGATGCATTCGGTCATTCGGCAGGTGACAAACTGATCGTGCAGACAGCAAGAATATTAAACAGCTGCATGAGAAGAAACGACGTTCTTGCACGTTATGGCGGAGACGAGTTCAGCATCATCCTGCCGAATACCAACAGCGATACGGCTTACGAGCTGTCCAAAAAGATTAAGAGGCTTTGTGAAGAGTATAACCGGAACATGAATAATGAGACCTTCAATATCAGCATCTCATTAGGGTATGCCACAAAATTGACTTCGGATGAAGATTTCGACCAAATCATCCGAACCGCTGAAGACTACATGTACAAGCATAAGCTGCTGGAATTGACCAGTTCTCACAGTGATATCGTCTCATCCATCAAGGCAACCATGTTTGAGAGAAGCCATGAAACGCAGCAGCATGCCGACAGGCTTTTCGAGCTGTCCCAGGAAATCGGCATCGAGTTGAATTTTTCTCAGGCTCAGCTGGATGATTTGGAATTACTTGCAACGCTGCATGATATCGGGAAGGTGGGAATTAACGACAGGATCCTGAACAAACCCGGAAAACTGGATGAAAAAGAATGGTTTGAAATGAGAAAGCATTCCGAGATCGGTTACCGGATAGCGATGGCCTCTCCCGAACTGGTTCCCATTGCCGAGTATATCCTGTACCATCATGAAAGATGGGATGGCCTGGGATACCCCAGTGGTCTGGAAAAGGAAAACATCCCGCTGCCTTCGCGGATTCTGGCGGTTGTGGACGCTTATGACGCCATGACGCAGGACCGGGTATACCGTAAGGCCATGTCAAAGGAAGCGGCGGTGGAGGAATTAAGGAAAAACGCCGGGACTCAGTTTGATCCGGCTATTATTGATATCTTTATTCATAAGGTATTGCGAAAAATGGAAAGGGAGATCGCAGGGTAAAGACCGGTTCCTTTTTGGTACAGGTCGGCTGTTGGTACTCGCAGGAATGACTGATACGATTTTCATGCATCCACTGACATTCCAGGGTGGCTGTCAGAGTCTGTTTTCCAGGGAGACAGCATTCTGCAGCGCCTGCAACCCGATGGTGTTATCCCAATGATTGAAGTAACAGGGATATTTTGATCCGCAGGTAATGCATTCAATGTATTGTTTGGTCTCCTTTTGATCGCGTCTGTCAAACAGAAAGGGGAGAAACTCATCATTGTTTTTAGTTCCTGGAGCGTTTGAATCGATGGTATAGGTATAAATATACCCGGCTTCATATTTAATTGCGAAATAGCTGTTACTGCAAACCGGGCATACAAGCCCCTTGAAGCTCTCCATAAAAACCTCCCTGAAGATTTGATTCTTCCATCACTGAATTCCTGTTAAACATACGCTGCCATGCAGGCACATCAGGATGAATGACCCGAAAAGCAAATGTACCCCGGGTTAGCTCCTGAGTTGCAACATCAATTTGCTTTATTTGTAGTATTAACAAATTCTTAAAATTAAATCGGAACCATATCTTATTCAAGGATAAAAAACATATAAAAGGGAGGGGTTCTGGATGATGATTGGAGAAATTGTATTAAAGCTTTTTTTAGCTGCCTTGTTCGGCGGGATTGTGGGACTTGAAAGGGAGAATAAAAAACGGGCGGCCGGGCTGAGGACGCATGTTTTGGTATCGCTTGGCTCTGCGCTGGTGATGATCACCTCGGAATATATTTTTCACCAGTATAAGGATATGATCAATCTGGACCCGACAAGGATGGGGGCTCAGGTGATCAGTGGAATCGGTTTTCTGGGAGCCGGCACCATCATCAAGCAGGGAGTCAGTGTAAAAGGCCTGACAACGGCAGCAAGCCTGTGGACGGTTGCCTGCATCGGCCTGGCCACAGGCGCCGGTTTTTATACTGCGGCTATTATGGCCGCATTAATCGTCACCATTACACTGGCTTTACTAAGCAAATTTGAAAAAGCGCTTACCGGTAAAGAAAACATCTATCCGGAAATATCCGTGAAGATTGAAAACAAGCCGGGAAAGCTGGGCGAAGTTGCTTCCCATATCGGAAAGTCCGGTGCGAATATCACCAATGTGGATATTGAAGAAGACGATGAAAGTTTTTTGCATGTGCGCTTTTCGTTAAAGCTGCCAAAAGGGCTGAACCGGCATGATATTGTTGTACAGCTGAAGTCCCTGAGCGGTGTGAACATTATTGAATAATGGAAAAAGCGGCTTTACGGTATGGTACCACCAGAGTCAGGAGAGATACCGGAAGCAATTGAAATGAGGGACCTGATATGGGAAAGAAGGTTTTGATTGTTGGCGGTGTAGCCGGCGGTGCAAGTGCGGCTGCAAGGCTGAGAAGGCTGGATGAACAGGCCGAAATTATCATGTTTGAAAGAGACGGATATATTTCTTTTGCCAACTGTGGGCTTCCTTACTACATCGGGGAAACGATCAGGGACAGGTCTCGGCTTTTGATACAGACTCCCGAAGCAATGAAAGCGCGGTTCAATATTGATGTAAGAATATACAGTGAAGTTACACGGGTTGATACGGTAAACAAAATAGTCACCGTAAGCAGCAAGGAGAAGGGGACTTACCAGGAAAGCTACGACACACTGGTTCTTTCCCCGGGTGCAAAAGCCATAAAGCCTCCCATTCCCGGCATTGACAGCAGCAAAATATTCGCACTTCGCAATGTCCACGATACCGATAGCATCAAAGAGGTTGTGGGCAAGAAACATGCGCAAAGCGCTATCGTTATCGGAGGCGGTTTTATTGGTGTTGAAATGGCCGAAAACCTTGTGCAAAGAGGGCTGCGTGTCTCTTTAGTTGAAGCTGCTCCGCATATCCTTGCTCCATTTGATTCCGATATGGTGGCAATTGCAGAGAAGGAACTGGTTCAAAACGGTATTCGGCTGACAGTCGGAGACGGTGTGAAAGCGTTTGAAGATACTCAAAATACCATCAACGTAATCCTTGCCAGCGGCAAGGTTTTGACGGCGGATTTTGTCATTTTGGCCATCGGGGTTGCTCCCGATACGGCTTTCTTAAAGGATAGCGGCATCACACTCGGACCGAAGGGACATATTGTGGTCAATGAAAAGATGCAGACGAATGTACCGGACGTTTATGCCGTCGGTGATGCGATTGAGGTGGTGGATTTCATCACCGGGCAGAAGGCAGCTGTTCCTTTGGCCGGGCCTGCAAACAAGCAGGGAAGAATTGCCGCCGATAATATCTCCGGGTATCCCGCAGCATACAAGGGAACCCAGGGTACCTCCATCCTGAAGGTTTTCGGGTTGACTGCCGCCAGTACAGGCGCTAATGAAAGAACCCTTGCAAAGGCGGGCATAGCTTATAAAACTGTGCAGATTCACTCCGCTTCACATGCTTCCTATTATCCGGGGGCAGCCCCGATGACATTGAAGCTGTTGTTCAATGAAGAGGGCAGGGTTCTGGGTGCTCAGGGAATGGGTCGTGACGGTGTGGATAAACGCATTGATGTCATCGCTTCGGTCATCCGGCTGAAGGGAACCGTGAACGATTTGACCGAGCTGGAGCTTTCCTATGCGCCGCCATTTTCTTCGGCAAAGGATCCGGTAAATATGGTCGGTTTTGTCGCACAAAATGTGTTATCTGGAATATCCCATCTGATTACCTGGGAGGATGTTTCGAGGATGAGCGACTATATTCTGCTGGATGTCCGCACGAACGAAGAATACAAAAACGGGCATGTGGCAGGTGCGATAAACATTCCTCTGGATGAACTGAGAGAGGGGCTATCTTCGCTGGACAGAAATAAAACCATTATAGAGTACTGCCAGGTTGGCCTTCGCGGTCATGTCGCAGACAGAATCCTCAGCCAGAATGGGTTCAGAGTTTTTAATATTACCGGCGGCTATAAATCAGCTGTTCTGATGAACATCCAAATGGATGAAAACCGATCGTCGCGGAATAACCCAGGAGGTTTGGAGCGAGTGAAGGCAGATCCGGACACCCAGGCAGTGAAAGAGTGACAGAAAGAACCGGGGAGTGTGGTATGAAAATTCTCGAAGATTGTTCTTTATGTCCAAGAAACTGCCATGTAAACCGGTCTGCCGGAAAGACGGGCTATTGCGGCCAAACCGCCGAATTAAAAGTGGCGAGGGCATCGCTGCACCTTTGGGAGGAACCCTGCATATCGGGAAGCAATGGTTCAGGAACAGTCTTTTTTACCGGATGCTCCCTGGGCTGTGTTTACTGCCAGAATTATCAGATTTCAACCGGGATGGCGGGGAAAAAGATCACCACCGAACGGCTGTCAGACATATTCCTGGAGCTTCAGCATCAGCAGGCAAGCAATATCAATCTGGTAACGCCTACGCATTATGTACCGCAGATTATAGAGGCCATAGACCTTTCCAGAGCAAAAGGCTTTAACATTCCTGTGGTCTATAATACAAGCGGTTATGAGAAAACAGAGACCATAAGGCTGTTGAGCGGGTACGCGGATGTATACCTCCCGGATTTGAAGTATAAATCACCGGAGCTTTCCGGAAGGTACTCCGGCTGTCCGGATTACTTCAAACAAGCCTCCGGTGCCATTGCTGAAATGGTCCGGCAAACCGGAAGACCGGAATTTAACGAAGAAGGCATCATGACAAAGGGCGTTATCGTGCGCCATCTGGTTCTACCCGGATGCATAGAGGATTCCAAAGAAATTATACGTTTTCTGTATCATACCTTCGGGGACGCGATTTATATCAGCATCATGAATCAATATACGCCACTGGCACCCATCGTCCGGTATCCGGAACTGAATCGCAGGCTTTCCGGCAAGGAGTATGATGAGGTTGTCGAGTATGCCATCTCCTTAGGCATTGAAAATGGTTTTATCCAGGAAGGTGAAGCTGCTTCCGAAAGCTTTATTCCGGACTTTGACGGGCAGGGTGTCTGAAAGGTATCGGGTTCAAACCTGAGTAGAGTCAGCGAGCTGTTACTGTTCACACCCCAGTAGATAGCGGGTGATTTGGGTGTTTTCTCCACACCAAGTTACTATGGAAAGTGATAAGGGTTGATGGTATAATAAAACATATTGAACAGGGTCGAATGGTGATGAAACAAGTGCTTCTTTTGGAGTTGGGAGAATGCTGAAGAAAAATACATATACAAGGTTTTTTATCTTTACAATTATTTTTTCCGCTGTGATCATGCCGTTTTTTCCATACCGGGCAAACAGCGAGGTACAACCCATTGAAGAGGTTGAAGGAAAGATCAGGCAGATTTCCGAGGTGGAAAAGGCTGTTCTGGAAGATCTTTTTACCCTTTCTCAGAAAATCGATGAAATGAAAAAGAAGGAAGCCCAGACCAATGAGCAGATCAACAAGCTGCAGACCGATTTGGATACATTATCCTATCGGATTGAACAAAACCAGCAAAGCTATGAACTGCAGCGGGAGACGCTGAAAAAAATTCTGGTCAATTATCAGAAAAGAGGGCCGGCTTCCTATCTGGAGTCCTTTCTTTCGGCCGGGGACCTGACAACCTTTCTGAAAAGCCTGAATATCCTCAAGGATATGAGCAGAAATTCCGAAAAGCTTCTGGCATCCATCACCGAAACGAAACAACAGCTGGAAGTCGAGAAGGATCAGCTTGCACAGAAACAGGCGCAGATTAAGGTGACGAAGCAGGAGCTTGAAAAAGCCATTTCCGAGATGCAGAAGCTGAAAAAAGAGCAGCAGAAGATTCTGGAATCCCTTGCAGATCAACGGGAGACCTTCGAAAATGAATTAAATTACATCGAAAACATGTGGGATGAGATCAAGGAGCTTTTCGGCAGCATCATTCATTATTTCAACACGATTGTGGTGCGCGGGAACCTGCCGCTTGACAAGCTGAACCTGCAGGTGAAATTCCCGAGAATCCTGGGAACCCTCACCGATGAGGTGCTGAATGGAGTTTTGGCAAACCAGCCGGACTTGCCTGAAATGTATTTCCATTTCCATCCGGATGTCATCGACGTAGAGGTTCCTGAAAAGCAGCTGTCTCTGAAATGTCACTTTATCATTGAAGATAAGAGCTCAATCACCTTTATCATTGATGAAGGAACCTTCTATGGCATGCCGCTTACCGAAAGCTCCATCGGCGAGCTGCTGGAGAATGGTACGCTGAAGCTTGATTTCAAGGAATTGATGGGTTTTATTACCGTAGAATCGGCGGAAACCTTCGAAGGATATATGGACTTTGTGATTGCACCGCTTCTGGGAAATTAGGAGGGCTTGAAATGATTGAAGCAAATGGGGTTTCATTGCAATACAGGGATGGGACGGTTGCCCTGAATAATGTTCAGTTAAAGGTAAACAAGGGTGAATTCGTATATATCACCGGGCCAAGCGGCTCGGGGAAGACAAGCCTTTTAAAGCTGCTGATGGGGATAGAATACCCCACATCAGGTTATTTAAGTGTTCTGGGGCGGCAGATTTCCCGAAGAACCTCGTGGAAAATCCGGAAAATGAGGCGGGAGATCGGGCCTGTTTTCCAGGAATTCAAGCTGATTCAGGGCAGAACCGCCCTCGAAAACGTCATCACGGGAATGCGCTTTTTAAAGATATCCACCCGAGAAATGAAGCAGGATGCTAAGAATGCGCTGGCTATCGTAGGCCTGGAACACAAAGCCCGTGCCCGTGTGGAAAACCTGTCGTGGGGTGAAGCGCAGCGGGTGGCCATTGCCAGAGCTATTGCCCGCAGGCCTGCGCTGATTCTGGCAGACGAGCCAACGGGGAATCTGGATGTGGACAATGCGTTGAATATCCTGCAGCTGCTGGCATCCTTCAAGGACAAGGATACGACGGTCATTGTCACAACCCATGCGACACACCTGATGGAATATCAGAAGGATGCCACAATCGTCCATGTAGAAAAGGGCAATGTTACTATAGAGCGGCGGGGTATGTGATATGAGGCTATTTCGGAATATCGGCTATTTTTTCAGAGAGGCCGCAAAAGTACTCTGGATGAACAAGGTTTCAAATTTCTTCTCTTTCCTGGGCACCATCCTGGTGTTGTTCCTGTTTGGCCTGGTGGTGTCGGGCTGGAGGGTTTCAGATCGGTTTGTGGACATGCTGCAGCAGGAAGCGGAAATCAGCGCTTATTTTGAAGAAAGTACAAGTGCCGGTGAAGCGGAGGAGCTTGTGGGTGTAATTAAAACCATGGATGGGGTATGGGA
>JAEZBW010000676.1 GCA_023426765.1 Bacillota bacterium | reverse complement strand
CCTAGTTCTAACTTTGGGCGCTGGCAGCCAATCAAAGATGCTTAATGCGGTACATTCATTAGATAGCTGGTTAAAAGAAGACACCCTGGGCTTGATCTGACTTTCCCAAAGTTCAGATTTCTTTTGCGGATTAACAACAGCAGCTATTATTTCCTCTATCCCTTGCGTTTCTAAAGGAATTTCCTTAATTCGGTCGTTAACAGTCAAAAAGTCCTCTGTATTATAAGCTGAACGGTAGGATGCAAATGAACGATGCGTTGTTGCAATGAAAATAACCGGAAAGTTATTCATAAAAGAAGCTGCACACATTTGCCCAAACTTCTGGAACTCATCCAAATCAAATCTTTTCCCTTTTAGTTGATAGTCAAATTCATCAAAAAGAATAAGAATTCCGGCGAATTTCTCTTTGATTATCTTTGTTTTAGCAAGTTGTTCAATAATTTGTACATAGTTATCCTTGTCATATTCAAACTCCGAGGTTGTTATCTTTTTATGAATGTCTTTGAATATTTCAATTGCTTCCTTGTTATACTCGGACAGTTCTTGTATGAGTTTATTAACTGTCCAGTTTTGATTCTTACTCTCAAGCAGCTTTTCTAACCTGTCATAAAAATAACTGTCATCACTTGATTTCCATTCATTCACTTTATTAATTGCCTGAAGATAGTAGCTATCCATTTCCTGTTCTGGAATACCCTCACGTTCAAGAGCATCCTTAATAGCACGAAGGATATATGTTTCAAAGTTATTGGCACCATAGTCACAGATGCATACCAAATGTCTTCTTTCCTTACGTACTTTTTTCAGTATCTCAGCTTTCTTTTCCGTCTCATTCTCTTCTGACTCGGTATAGTTTTTGAAAAATTCAGTCATTTCTTTTGTATCTGACTGGCTTTCAAAGTAGTTGGCAGCCATCAAAAGGAGATGCGACTTACCGGTACCGTAAGAACCGGATAAAATAAAGCAGCGTTTGGAGTTCTTCACATAGGCTCCCTCGGCAATTATTTCAAAAGCTTTTCTATGTGCCTTAATCGGTTTATAATGAGACATTCTCTCTTCTTTAAGATTCCTGTCGTTAAATTCCTTTTTTAAATCTACTTGAGCAGAATAGCTGCTTTGAATGCGGAGAAGCTCCTTTATTTTAGCCATTAATAGTTCCCCCCCTGTTGAATGTTATATATATTAATTAATCGGTTATGACCTTTATCATTTTGTTTAATGGGTGTTTCACGTTCCAGAATACGGTAATTATGCATCATAAACATGCAACTTAATTCTGATTGATTCTGATCAACAAACACCAAAAACTCTCTAAATTGACTATCATCCCAAGTGTTTAATAAAAAATCTATCTGATCTATTACCATGAGCTTCTTATCGCTGCAATCAACTCCCTTGATGTAAGCAATGAGCTTTGATGGTCCAAAAATGTCTATTATACTTTTTTTGCTGGGATCTTTCTGAAAATCATTAAGCAGATCAATATACACTCCATTAAATATTTCAGATATATGCTTAGCCAGCTTTGTTTTTCCATACATTGGAGGTCCAAAAATAATAAAATGCTTGTACCTCTCCTGCATCTGTTCTTTAATTAAGTTTTCCAACTTCACACCAACAGCCTCCTACCCCAGATAATACTCTTCCAGGACTGACTCAAATTTTAACTCTTCTCTAAAACGGATCTGGTCAAGATCTCCCCGCGATTCGATATTGATAATACCTGTATTCTTAAGACCTTCAAGTTTTTTTCTCATTATATGCTCGTCAAGTATGAATATTCTACCAGGCGAATTATTAGCATTGCATAGTTCATCAATATTCAGAGCAGTTGCACCTGGGTAGTAGTTGTCTCTATACAAAATGATTGCACAAAGTAGAATAAGGTCTGGCACATCTGAATTCCTGTGGACAGTATAATAATCATCTTCTTTTTCTATCAAGTTCAGTTTAGAAAACCGCTGGTTACAATAAGCATCAAGTAAAACCCTGACTTCTTGTCCAACATGGTGTTTGTATGTATAATCGGATACCTGCCCCTGTAAATTTTCAAAAAGCTTAATTATTTCTTCTCTTGTAATTGTGTCTTTACTATAAAGAGTATTCATAACTCTGTTCCATATCAGCATAAATTCATTGGCTGATTGGAGGTAATGCATTATCCATAATGTTCCCTCACTCTGAAGAAAGCCATCATATTTAATAATAATATTTCCTAAATTAGTCTTTGCTAGTGTCCTCTTTTGGCTCAGTCCAAGATCAGCTAGGAAATTTAATATAGTCCTAGCTTTCCTTCTGTTAAGCCCTGTAACTTCAGCTAATTGGTCAAGATCAATGTTTTTGTCTGCTTCGTATCTTGATTTAAAGACACTGATTATTTGGTCAAAGTACATATTGAAGCCATTAAGAGCTTGAATTTTGTAATTCATATTATTCGTCCTCACCTTTTGAGTCTAAGCCCATCCTAAAATCTAAATCATTATTCCTAATAAAGTTAATTTCATCATCCGATAAATTGTATATTTTTCCTATCATTTCATCAATTTCATCAATTATAGCCTTACTATATTTGGGATAAAATTCTTGGTATTTAACGGTACCAATCTTTACCCCTAAATTTATAGTCTTAACCTCGGAGGTTTCTTTGTAACTACTCATTAATTTATTTAATAAGCTCTCTGATTCCAGTAATATTTCATTTGAAATCTTCTGATAGTCTAGTGGAAACTCTTCAATATCTTTTCTTAAAAAATGTCTTTCATCTGATATTAAAATCCAATACCAAAAGAAAAGAGACGAATTTAGTAGACAAGCAATAACACTTGTCTTTATACTATTTTTGAATTTTAAAGATTTATACTCACTAGATCTAGAAGTACCTTTTTTTTCACTATAGAATTCTGGTATAAAATCTAAAGCTTTTAACCAATATCTCGCTGCACTATGATAATATATTATGTTTTCCCCTTGGTTATCTAACAGCGCTTTTAATCTACCTTCATGACTAAACATCTTTCTTAAGATCTCAAATTCTATAAATGAACCGATTTTAGGAATATATTCGAATTTTTTTATTTCATCGGTATGCTCCACATATTTCAAATTATTAAATAAATGCTTTCTCTCAGATGTATACCATCTATTATACTTTGTTGTATATATCTTATTTGATTCTTTGCAATTTGAGATTCTACCAATTACTATTGATACTCTCTGTTCTGCATTTTTGAATATTTTAGCTGGTCGTATCCCATAATTGCTAATGAATAATTCATATGTTTTTAATAAATAATCCTGTAATGGCTTCATTCTAGGCGTATACATTGCAGAAAGAGGTATAATATATCCGAAAGAACCCTTATCTTTTATATTGTTAATACTTACTTCCATCATAAATGAATAAAGATTTTTTGTTTCGATAGTTTTTTTCACAGAATATTTATAGTCATATTGAGGCACTTCAACATACGGCGGATTTCCAATTGTAATATCAAATCCACCATTTTGAAAAACCTCTGGAAACTCTAGCTCCCAGTGAAAGAATTTCTTCTCTCTTGCCCGTGCCCACAATGACTCCATATCTTTATCCTGAAAATCACGAATATCACTGCTTCTCAATAAATTAACGTATGTTATTTGGTCATCAATTCCACCTGCATATTGACTAGCCAGATAATAATCGTACTTTTTCTTTGCAATTTTTAAATCTTCATTTATTTCATCATAGATTTCTTTCTGCTTTGAAACATCAGTTTTTGTAGCACTTCCTATCTTCCTAAGTTCCTCGCACTTTGTTAAAACTGGCTTCATATAATCATCATAGGACACTCCGAACATTGGGTATTTTGAATCCTTTACTTCAACATGCTTTCTATCAGTACCAATAATGCTATTTCCTTCTTTTAAATGGTGATCAATAAAAGATAGAGCTTTATCATTGGATGCTGAAATAAGCCACAGGGACAATCTTGCAAGTGAAACGGACAGACCATTGATATCTATCCCATATATACAATTTTCAACTACTTTTCTCTTCCAGTGTTTAATATCTGTAATGATATCTTCACTTTCCCAGGCATTTTCACATATTA
This sequence comes from Bacillota bacterium, assembly GCA_023426765.1. GTDB lineage: Bacteria > Bacillota > Clostridia > DSM-8532 > DSM-8532 > JAAYJG01. Next base: position 76 of record JAEZBW010000676.1, on the reverse strand, counting down.
TTTCAACAATTTCATTTGCCATTCTATAAGCGGCATTTACCAGAAAATGACCACTTCCCATGGCGCTGTCTATAAT
>JAEZBW010000245.1 GCA_023426765.1 Bacillota bacterium | reverse complement strand
GGGCCACACCCGGCGCGGAGCCTTTTTGACCGGCGCCCTGGCCACGCTTTTGGCCACGCCGTGCAGCGGCCCGTTTCTCGGCGGCGTCCTGGCCTGGACCCTGCTCCAGCCCCAGCACGTCATCATGACCGTGTTCACCGCCATTGGCCTGGGCATGGCCTCGCCCTACGGCGTGCTGGCCATCTGGCCCAGGCTCGTGCGCCTCATGCCGCGCCCCGGGGCCTGGATGCAGGGCCTGGAACGGGTCATGGCTTTCCTGCTGGCCGGCACCTGCCTGTATTTCCTGGCGCTTTTGCCGCCCGGGCGCATCCTGCCGACCTTGGGCGCGTTTTGGGCCACGGCCATCGGGGCCACGCTGCTTGGCCGCATGCACCTGGCCCAGTCGGCTTTTCGCGGGCTGGTCATGGGTGTGGCCGCCCTGGCCGTGGTCGGCGGCGGCCTGGCCTTTGCCCTGACTTACGCCCCCCAGGCCGAGGCCGAATGGGTGGCCTACACTCCGGAGAGTTTCGCCGCGCGCCTGGGCCAGGACAATCTCGTGCTGGACTTCACGGCCGACTGGTGCCCCACCTGCAAGCTGCTGGAGCGCACCGTCCTTACCCCGTCCCGGGTGGCCCAGTGGGGCAAGCGGCACAAGACCGTCTTCATGAAGGTGGATCTCACCCGCCAGACCCCGCCGGCCATGGCCCTGCTGCGGGCGCTTGGCAGCCAGTCCATCCCCGTGGCCGCCTTTTTCCCGGCCGGCGAGGCGGCCGACCGGCCCCTGGTTCTTCGCGACCTCTTCACCGCCAGCCAGTTCGAGCAGGCCATGGACGAGGCCTTTGGCCCGCCCCACGCCCTGCCGGCGGAATAGCGGCGCACGAAAAAAACCGCCCCGACGGCTGGATACGGCCGTCGGGGCGGTTTTTCGTTGCGGGGCAAAAGGATCAGCCGAGGTCGCCGCCCGGGCAGGCCGGGAGCGCTTGGGATGACGGCGGCGTTTCCTCGGCCAGCATGTCGTCGGTCAAATGGGTGAGCCTCTCGGCCTGGTCGGCCAGGCGGGCAACCGCCGCGTCGGCCGTGGCCATGGCTTCGGCCGTCTCCTGGGAAATGGCGCTGATGCCCTCCAGGGCCCGGCCGATTTCGTCGACGATGCCCGACTGCTCCTCGCAGGAATCGGCAATGGCCCGCACCTGCCGCGTGGCGTCGGCGACCAGCCCCACGATCCCGGAAAGCGCCTCGCCGGACCGGCCGGCCAGCGCCGAAGCCGTGTCGATGGCGGCCACGGCCTTTTGCACGCTGCCCACATGGTCCCTGGCCCCGGCCTGGATGCCGGTGACGGCCCGCTCCACGTCCTTGGTGGCGGTCATGGTCTTTTCGGCCAGCTTGCGCACCTCGTCGGCCACCACGGCGAACCCCCGTCCGGCGTCGCCGGCCCGGGCCGCCTCGATGGCGGCGTTTAAGGCCAGCAGATTGGTCTGGTCGGCGATGTCGGAAATGACCGTGATGACCGCCCCGATGCCCTCGGCCTCCCGCCCCAGGGCCAGGATGTCCCGGCGCAGGGTTTCGGCCAAGTTGCCAAGTCCCTCGATGCAGACGGAAAGTTCCCGCACGGCCTCGGCTCCAAGGCCGGCCCGATCCCGGGCCTCGCCCGAGACGGCGGCAGCCTTGCCGGCCGTGGCCACGGCGTCGGCGGCCACGGTCTGCATGACGCCGATGGCGGCGCAGGTTTCCTGGGCCGCGTCCTTTTGCTGGCGCGCCCCGGAGTCGGCCCGGGCCACGGCTTCGGCCAGGGCGGTCGAGGCCTCGCCCAGATGGTCCACCACGGCTTCCAGGGTTCGGGCCGCCGCCGTGGAGCCTTCGCGCCGGGCGTGCGACGCCGCTTCCCGGGCGGCTTCGGCCTCGGCCAGGCAGACCCCGGCCCGGTCGGCCTGACAGGCGGCTTCCCGGGTCTTGTCGTCGGCCTCGGCGATCTTGGCCCGCAGGTTGTCCACTAGGTCGCACAGGGATTCGCCAAGGACGGTGATTTCGTCGGCGGCGTTTCTGGCGCGACGGCGCTGGTTGCGCAGGGCGACCGCCTGGCAAGCCTCCATGTCGCCGTCGGCGATGTGGCGGCTCACGCCGGCCAGGAAGGCCAGACGGTCGATGATGGCGCGCTTCATGAAAAGGAGCAGCCCAGCCACCAGCCCGGCCAGCCCGGCCAGGGACAAAAGCCCGGTGCGCAGCTGGTTGTCGGCCAGGGCGGCCATGTCCGGGCTGACGTCGGCCACGGTAACCAGCGCTCCGAGAACGGCTCGGGAGGAGCCGTGGCAGTGATGGCATTCCGGAGCGTTCTTGACGGCCCGCACCGTGGCGTAGCCGGTACGGTTGCCGGCCGTTTCCAGACCGTCGCCGTCGCGGCCCTGCTCCAGGGCCGCCTGGAGCAGGGCCGCCAGGGCTGGGCCGGGCACGGCTTCGGCCAGGGGCCGGCGCAGGCTGGCGGCGTCGGTGGCGTAGGTGACCTGGCCCCGGAAGTCGGCGAGGAAGGCGGCCAGACGTGAGCCGCCCGAGGCGAT
>JAEZBW010000641.1 GCA_023426765.1 Bacillota bacterium | reverse complement strand
ACCCCACACGCCGGCCTCGGGATAGGCCTCGGCGGCGGCGGCCAGTCGGGCTAGCCAGTCGGTGGGCAGATCCACATCGTCGTCGAGAAAGGCGACATGGGCGGCCTGGGCCAGTCGGGCGTCGCTGGCCAGCCAGTTGCGAGCGGCTGGCGCGCCGATGTTGACCGGCAATCGGATGGCCGTCAGACGCTCGCTGCCGACTCGGTCTGCCCAGGCGGCGACCACGTCTGGCGTGGCGTCGCCGGAGGCGTTGTCGAGCAGCAGCGTGCGCACGGCCCCGTCCACCACGGAAAAGTCCGAGGCGAAAAGGCTGGCCAACGTCTTGTCGAGGTCGTCGGCCTTGTTGAAGGTGTAAAGCGCCACGCAAAGGTCGCCGGTCAGGCGTCCCAACCCGCGGCGACGCCCCGAGGCCAGATCGTATAGCGCCAGACCGGCCGAGACGTGTTCGGGCATGGCTTGAAGGAGCTCGGCCAGGGCTTTCGCGGCCACGTCCTCCCGGCCGGCGGCCAGGGCGGCCAGGGGACGGCGAAACAGCCCGGCCGGCCAGGGAGCCAGGGCCTGGGTCGCGTCGTAGGCGGCCAGGGCGGCCGGGGCGTCGCCTCGAAGCAGGGCCAGATCGCCGGCGACCTTGTGCCTCAGGGGCGTCAGATCGCCGGACAGCGCCAGTCCGGCCAGTGCGGCGGCCCGGTCGAAATCCCGGCCAAGGATGGCCCGATGCAGGGCGATGTGGAGCCAGAACAGGGCGGCCCGGCCGTTTCGGATTTCGTTTTCCAGATAGGCGTCGATGCGGCCCACGTTGCCTCCGGCCAGGAGGCGTTCATAGTAGGCGACGCTCTCGGGCGGCCTGAACCGGGCGGCCAAGGCATTGACCAGAGTGGCAAAGGCCGGGTCGATCCGGCCTGGGGGCGCGTCGCGAAGCGTCCCTGCCAGGGCGGCGGCCGTTGGGCCGTAGAGCGGGTCTTGCTCCAGGGCGGCGGCCAGGAGTTGGCGGCGCAGGCGCGGCCAGTCGGCGCTGTTCGGCGTTTTCTCCTCAGCCGCCTGGACCATGGCGGCCGCCCGCAGCAAGTGGTCGCGGCCGAGGGTTCCGGCCAAGAGGAGGTCGGCCAGCGGCTTCGGGAAATCGGGCGCGTCAAACCAGATGGGGGTCGTCATGGGCCTCCCCGGGCCACGTCGCGCCAGAGGTCGCCGTAGACAGCGGCCTTGGCGCCGAGCAGATGCCCGTGCTCAAGAGTTTCTCGGGCCTGGAGGGCCAGGCGGCGGCGCAGGCCGGCGTCGGCGGCCAGTCGGGCCACGGCTTGGGTCCAATCCTTGGCATCCGGGCCGACCAGGAGTCCGGTGCGCCCATCCTCCACCACCTCGCGGTAGGGCGGCAGATCGGCGCACACGCTCGCTGCCCCGACGGCGGTATATTCCTGCCATTTGACCGCGCTTTTGACCCGGTTAAAGGTTGTGTCGGCCAGGGGAGCCAGGCCAATGGACAGCCCCAGGCGCGGCAGGCGAGCAGCGTAGGCGGCGTAGTCGGCGGCAAAGGGGACGGCGGTGGTTCCGGTGGGAAAACCCGGCGGCGTCGGGCAGCCGAAAAAAACGAACCGGCCGGTGAAATCGGGTTGTCGGGCCAGCGCCCCAAGGGCCGGGGCCAGCCGAGCCAGATCGGCGGCATGGGATGGCGTGCCGGCGAAGCCGATGGCGGCGACGGGTCTCTGCGGCGGCGCGGCGAGCCGCCACAAGGCGTCGGGCAGGAAATTGGGCAGCGCACGCACCTGTCGGGCGCGTCCGGCGTACACGGCGGCCAGGGCCGGGGTGCTTGTCGTAACGCAGGCAGCCCGGGCGATGGTGTCGCGGATGTAGGGCAAAAGCGGGGCCAGATGCGGGAAGAAGGGGTGGTCCGGCGGCGTGGCTTCGAAATCGTCGTCCGTGTCGTACAGGACGGGCTTGCCGCTGGCAAAGGCCGCTTCGATGACGGAAGCCGTGGCCGGCCCGGGAAAAAACCGCTGGATGAGGATGAGATCGGCCGACGCGATGACGGCCGGACTCACGGCGTGGCCGGCTCCCTGAACGGCGACCCCGGGCAGCAGACGGACGGCCGGTCCAAGGACGCGAGCCGGTTCGTAAACCCGCAGCCGGGCGCAGGCGGCAAAGGGATCATCGAAGCCGTAGTAGGCGATGGCGAGGGGCGAGGGCGGCATGGGCGGCGCGGGGCGCTTGCCCGGAACGCGTCTCCGGGCAAGCGCCAGATTGAGGCCTTAGGCGCCGAGGGCCTTGGGTGTTTTTTGCGGCGAACGAAAAACGATTTCGGCCCGGACCGTGTGGGGATCGTTGTACGACACGGTGATGTCCACGGGTTCCTTGAAGAATTCGGCGGCTCCGCGCAGGATGCCCTCGTAGTATTCCGGATAGCCGCGCTTGGACATGTAGGTCATGATCAGACGCTTGCCCTGGTCTTCGTAGGTGAAGCGGGGGGGCATGAGTCCCGGCATGTCCTTGGTGAGCCGGGCGTGGGTGTCGTTCATGGTCAGATAGAATTCTTTGAGGTTGCCAGCCTTGAAGTAGCGTGGATAGTGCTTGTGGAAGCCCTTGATGGTGTAGCGGCCAAGGGCCAGGAAAATGTCTTTGACGGTTTTGCCGGCTTTCTGGGCAGCCAGTTCGGCCATCTGACGGAGCACTTGGTCGGGGTAGTTCTGGGTGGGCAGGAAGGTGGGGTGCCCCATGTCTTCCTGCATGGCTTCGTGGACGGTTTCGCCGTACTGGTTCTTGATGAATTCCTGCATGAGCTTGGGCAGGATGCCTTTCATGTTGCCGCTGGACTCCCGCAGCTTGACCGCGCCCAACTGGCGCTGGGCAAAGGCCGTGGCCAGAGTGAGCAGGGAATTGGCCAGTTCGGCCAGTTCGCGGGTGGCCTGGGCGGTCTGGCCCGCGCCCTCGTCGGCCTCGGCGGCCACATGGGCGATGACCTCGATGTTGTGGTTGATCTCCTCGGCGGCGGCGGATTGCTGTTCGGCGGCCGTGGCGATCTGGGTGACTTGGCTGTTGACCTCGCGAATACGGGCCATGATGCGTTCCAGGGATTCGCCGGCCTTGTGGGTGGCCTCGGTGCTGGCCGCCACTCGGGCTTCGGTCTCCTGCATGGAGGCCACGGCGTGCTGGGAGCCGTCCTGGATTTCGCGGATGGATTTTTCCACTTCCTTGGTGG
>JAEZBW010000569.1 GCA_023426765.1 Bacillota bacterium | reverse complement strand
GAAGGAAGAGCTGGCCCTGAAGAATCTCGAATACGTCAAGACCCGGGCCGGACTTGGCCAGGGCGCCCAGCTCGACGTGCGCATCGCCGAGACCAAGATCAACATGGCCCGCACTGAGGCCGAGAAGATGCGCACCACCAAGTCGGTGCTGCTTGATGAAATGAAGTTCATCATGGGCATTCCCTTTGTCCAGAAGATCGAACTGTCCCTCAAGGACGCCCCGCGCCAGGTGCTCGAAGACTTCAACCCGGCCGGCGTCACCGACGAGAAGCTCAAGAAGCACTCGTTTTCCCTGCGCATCCACGAATACGAGAAGGCGCTCCAGAAAAAGAACATCGCCCTGTCCTACATCCACTTCCTGCCGACCTTCTCGTTTGGCTTCACCTCGGTGTCCACGCTCAACAACACCAGCTACAAGGACGACACTTCCTCGCTGCCGTTCATGTACCCCAACCTGACGCTCAACTTCCCCTTCGACTGGTGGACCAAGGGACGCGACGTCAGCCGTCAGTACAAGAAGATGGCCCAGCTCAACGTCGAAGGGCGTAACCAGGAATTCACCCTGATGAGCACCTTCCAGCAGACCCTGGCCAAGCTGCGCGCCGCCACCTCGGAAGTGAAGTTCGCCGAGTCGTCTCTGGAACTGCAAAAGCTCATGGTGCAGCAAGCCCAGTTCCGTTTCGATTCCGGACAGGCCGAATACGACGCCATCGTCAAGGCCATGGGCGACTATCTGGACAGCAAGCAGAACATGCTCGTCAAGCAGTACGATCGCGACACCGCCATGCTTGAAGTGCGTTCCATCTCCGGTGATTTCCAGGATCGGTACATCAACGCGACCATGGTCGACAGCATGTAGCCCAAGGGCTCGCTCGACCCGGCTGAAAAGAAACGATTGCGTGGCGAAGTCCTGTTGCTGGGGTCGCCGGAACATTATTGCAAGGAAAGAATGCGAATGATACGTCGCGCCGCGCTGCTGGCGGTTGGGATAACGGTTTTCGCCGCTTCGTCCGCCCTGGCCCAGACTCCGGCCGCGCCGGCCGCGCCGGCCGCGCCGGCCGAGAGCGCCGAGCGAGCCTCGTTTCGTCCGGCCGACATCTCCTTTTCCGGCAAGCTCTACAGCCCGGTCAAGCTCTCGGTGTTCTTGCCGTTTAACGCCAAGATCCTGAGCCTCTCCGGGCAGATCGGGCAGCGCGTCAAACGCGGCGACGTGCTGGTCACCTACGAGATCCCTCTGGAAACGCGCATGGACGAGAAGACCAAACTCTCGCCGGCCAACATCAAGGAGCTCGAACACAAGTTGGCCGTGGCCGACAAGGAAATCGACCGCCTCTCGGCCAAGGGCCGCGAATTGGAGGCCATGAGCCAGCGCAACATGACCTCCCAGCAGGCCATCTCCATGAACGCCAAGGAAATCGAGGTGTTCCGCAAGGAGAAAACGGCTGTTCTGGAGCAGCTCTCCCTGGCCCGCGACCTGCTCTCCGACCGAGTGGAACTGGCCGAGGACCGTTTCGGCAAGGGCGTGGGCATCGGCAAGGTGCCCAAGGACGGCATCATCAAGGCCCCGGTCGACGGCTACGTCATGTGGATGAACCCCGAGTTGCGTGCTGGGGTCAAGCTGGCCAAGGAAGCGGAACTGTTTCAGGTCGGCCTGCTCAATCCCATGATCATCCGGGCCCAGGTCCACGAGATCGAGGCCCAGAAGCTCAAGGAAGGCGTGCCCGCCGTGGTCACCTTCGATTCCATTCCGGGCAAGAAGTTTGCCGCCTCGGTGTCGCGCATTCCCTGGGCGCCCATGCCGGCCGCCTTGCAGCAGCCTTCCTACTACGAGATCGAGCTGACCATCCCCAACCCGGATGCCGAGCTTAAGGAAGGTCTCAAGGCCCAGATCACCATCCAGCCCGGCAAGTAGGCGCGCATGACCAGTCCATCCCTTGTGGTCGAGCCCGTGGCCGGGCCGGCCGAGCTTGACGCGTTCATTCGCTATCCCTGGGAAATCTACCGCGACGACCCCATGTGGGTGCCGCCGCTCATTCCCATGCAGCGGGATTTCCTGAACCGGGATAAAGGACCGTTTTTCGAGTTCGGTCAGGCCGAGTACTTCCTGGCCCGCCGCGACGGCCGGATCGTGGGGCGCATTTCGGCCCATTTGAACGGTCTCTACGAACAGCACCACGACAAGGACACTGGTTTTTTCGGCTTTTTTGAGTGCGAAAACCGTCAGGAAACGGCCGACGCCCTGTTCGAAGCCGCCGCCGGCTGGGTGCGGGGGCATGGTAAGACCCGCATCCACGGGCCGCTGTCCTTTGGCATTTACGACGAGGTCGGGCTTCTGGTGGACGGCTTTGATTCGCCGCCGTCCATGATGCAGACCCACAATCCGCCGTACTACGAAGACCTCGTCAAGGGTTGGGGGTTGACCAAGACCTATGACTGGTACGCCTACCGGATTTCCGAAAAGCCCGGCATGGACGTCGAGAAGCTCAAGCGGCTGCGCGACTCCATCCTCACGCGCCAGAAGTGCGAGATAAAGCCCATTGAGCGCAAGGAATTCGCCAAACGCGGCCCCCAGATCAAAGAGCTTTTCAACGACATCTGGAGCAAGAACTGGGGCCATGTGCCGCTGACCGACAAGCAGTACGAGGACATCTTCGTCACGCTGCAGCCCCTGGTGCGGCCGGACCTGGAAACCATGATCCTCGACGGCGACGACATCGCCGCTTTTGCCGTGGTGTCGCCGGACATGAACCGGTCGGTCAAGAAGTTCAACGGCAAGTTCGGTCTTTGGCAAAAGCTCCAGCTGCTCTGGGATTGCCGGGTAAAACCGCTCACCCACTGCCGGGCCATCATCATGGGCGTGTCGCGCGCCCATCAGTGGAAGCGCCTGCACCACGCCATCATTCTCAACATCATCATCAACTTCCTCGTCAACCACCCCAAGATGGAATACTGCGACTGCTCGCTCATTCCCGAATCCCTGGAGCAATGGAACAAGACGCTTCAGGATTTCGGCGGCGAACGCTACAAGGTGTTCCGCCTCTATGACCGAGCCGTCTAGTCTTGCCGCTCTTGGAAAATACCTTGGTATTTTTTAAGAACCACAGTGCTTTTCGTGTGTCGCTCGCAAATCCATAAAGACGATCCCGCAGCCTGTGGTCGGGGCCGGCCGGCGCGCTTCCTGGACTGGCTGGCCGTCTGTCTGCTGTCGGCCCTGGTGTTCGCCGTGGCCCACCGGCTGGGCCTGACCTCGCCGTACGTCGCCAACGACGACGTGCGCCAGCAGCTGTTCTGGATGGCTCGCTGGCTTGACCCGGCCTTGTATCCGCCTGATTTTCTGTCCGATTACGCCGCCGCCTATGTGCCGGCCGGGGTCAAGGCCCTGTATTTCGCGGCCGCCAAGGGCTTTGGCTGCGATCCGATCTTCTTCTCCAAGCTGCTGTCCGGCGGCCTGTTCATCCTTTTGGCCGCCAGCCTGTTCGGCATTGGCGCGGCCCTGGAAGGGCCGGTTCTGGGTTGGTTTTGCGCCGCCATGGCCTGGGGGATGCCGTACTTCCTGAAAAACATCTCCGGCGGCCTGTCCCGGGCCTTTGCCGGGCCGCTGTTGGCCCTGTTTTTCTGGGTCTGGCTGCGCCGTTCGGGCCGGGGCATGGCCTGGGTTCTGCTCCTGCAGGCCGCGACCATCCCCTACATCGCCATGCTGTGCGCCGGTTGCGCCTGCCTGGACGCGGTCATGGCCCGGCTCACGGACAA
>JAEZBW010000550.1 GCA_023426765.1 Bacillota bacterium | reverse complement strand
GCCTCCACCCGTCGGGGAGAGGGGGCGCGGGCCAGGAGGCGCGTTTCGTCCAGGAACCAGCCGGGCAGATCCGCCCCGTTGAAAAGATCCGGGGAGCCCGTCGCGGCGAAGAAGGCTTCCACGGCGTCCCACCAGAAGAAGCGGTCCGCGTGGTCGATAAATCCCGTCGCCAGATACATGACGGCCGGCAGGCGGTGGCGCAGGAGGATGGGAAAGGCTTTGTCGAAAAAATCGGCATAGCCGTCGTCGAAGGTGAGAACCACCACCGGCTTGGGCACGGCCTCGCCGGACCTGGCCAGTTCGACGGCCCGACGCAAGGGCAGGCAGAGACATTCCCGGGCCAGGCAGGCGGCCATGGCCTCAAAGACGTCAGCGTCCAGCATCAGGGGACTGTTGGCGCTTTGGCCCAGGACGGTCGCGTCCACGATCCGATGGAACATCAGGATGGCAAATCGGCCAGGCTTCAGGGACTGCAGTATCCGGCCCGCGCCCAGGGCCAGCCAGCTTTTACCGATCAGGCGCTTAACGACGGCCTTCATTGCCCGCTCCGCCGCGTCGCCGCCGCCGCCAGTCGCGCCTTGACGGCGTAAAATCCCTGGCTGTCGCCAAGAGCGCCGAGGGCCTTGGCGACGCTGGCGACGGCCTGCGTCCGGTCCTGGCTGGCCAGGGTTGCGTAATCCAGGAGATTGAGCCCTTCCCGCAGGGCGAAGAGGCGCAGGGAAGGCAGCGCTTGGCGCAGGCCGAAGGCGTTGCCGGGCCAGATGAAGTCCCGGGCCCCGGCGGCGCTGGAATACACCAGGGGCACAGCCTGCGCGGCAATGCCCGGCAGCGCTTTGTCCTGCCAGCGGTCTGTCTGCCACTGGGCATAGCCGTCCAATCCCCTGGCGAAGTATCCGGCCAGAAGCGCCGGGAAACGCATCCAGGGCGTGGCTTGCCCGCGCGTTTGGAATCCCGGCAACTCGCCATAGGCCACGACCCACTCGCCGCCAAGGGCGCGGAAAAAACGCACGGCGTCCCTGTCGAGAAACCGCGGATCGGCCGAAACGGACCAATCCGTCGTCTTGCCGGCCAAATCCAGGAGACGGTGACGTAAGGGCCGCCAGGAGGAAATGTCGATGCGGTAGCGCAGGGGGCAGTCCGGGCCGAAGTCCGCGCAGGCCATCGCTTTGTACCCAAGGTACAGGTCGTGCCCGGTCATGTCGCCTGCCGTGACCGGTTCGTCCAGACGCCAGGGCGTCTGGGCGCCGTTTTCCGGGTTTTCGTTATGAAATTCCTGGAACCGGGTGGCCAGCCAGCCCCGGTCGCGGATGTGGCGGGCAACGGCCTGGCGAACGCGGACATTGCGGGCGCCGTACTCCGGGTTGTCCGGAGCAAAGGGCGCGGGCCAGTCGGCCTGAAAAGGGAGAATCCAGTGGGTCAGCGGTTGCCCGTCGGGCAGGGCGTCGCCGTCAAGGAGTCCGCCCAGGGCGGCGTCGAAGACCGTGAAGTCGGGCTCGCCCCGGCTGTCGAGGGTCGGGGCCAGAAAGTCGAGGACCGGCTGTCCGCTTTGCCGGTAGGGGACCAGGGTGAAGACGCCGCGAAAGCGGCGCATCAGCCGATGGATGCCGAGGAATGTTTCGACGTCGCCCGGCAGCAGGCGCAGATAGTCGCCGTAAGAGTTCATCTCCAGGTCGAAGGCCGGACGCGGGGGCAGGCGCAACGGCAGCACCGACAGGGCGAGCGGCAAGGCCAGGGTCTGGTCGTCCCAGTCCAGGCGGACCTGGCCTTGCAGGCGGCCGGCCGGCTGTTCCCGGGGCACGGCCAGTTCCACCACGGTCGTCCAGGCCCGATACGGTCCGGGCGCGGCCCCGGCTCCGTCCGGGGGACGGCCGGGGATGTCGCAAGCAGGCCGGTCTCCGGTCAGGGGAACGGCCACTTCGGGGGTGTCCCAGATGGGCCAGGCCCGATAGGCCTGCCAGCCAACGCCGCCGGGCAACTCCACCCTGATGAGGACGTTTCGCAGGCGCTCCCCGGGTTCGAGGAAAAACACCAGCTGGAAGGCGACGGTTTCTCCCCTGGCGGCGGCAAGTCCGATGGCCTTGCCGTCCCAGACCGGATTGGTCTCGCCCGGGGTTTTCCCGGAAGAGGAAGACGCTTCCTGGCCTGTCCGAGGATCAATCATCGTCAGGATGTCCAGGGGCAGGACGCGCGCGGCCAGGGCGGACTGGCAAAGGACCAGCAAGAGCAGGGCTGCGGCCAGAGCGTGTTTGTAGACCGCTTCGATGCGTCCGGCCACGAGGGACCAGGGGAAAAGCGCCTCGACTCGTTGTCGTCCGGCCCGGCCCATGGCTGCCGCCTTTTCGGGATGCCGGGTCAGATCGTCGATGGCCAGCGCCAGAGCGTGGCTGTCCCCCGGCGGGATGAGCAGTCCCGTGTGTCCATGCTCGATGATTTCCGGAGTGCCGCCGTCGTTGGTCCCGATGCATGGCCGTCCGGCGGCCATGGCTTCCAAGAACACCGTGGCGAAAGGTTCCTCCCGGGAGGGCAGCGCTGTCGCGTCGGCCGCCTGATACAGCCCGGGCATGGTTTCGCGGGCGGCGCGGCCGAGGAAGACCGCCCCTTCGCCCAAGGGACGCGCGGCCTCCCGCGCTTTGTTCATGTCCGGTCCTTCGCCGCACAAGACAATTCGGGGGCGGGTTTGCGGATCAAGCCTGGCGGCGGCTTCAAGCAGGGTAAAAACCCCTTTTTGCGCCTGTATGGCCCCGACGAAAAGGACGGTGGGAACGTCGGGCCAGCCGAGGGCGGCTTTGGCGGCGCGGCTGTCCCCGGGACGAAAGACGTCCGGGTCCACGGCGTTGGGGATGCGCCACAACCGCCCGGGGGCGACCTTCGCTTGTCGCGCCTCGGCCTCTTCCATTGCGTTTAAGGCGATGACCCCGCCGGCGCGGCGCAGCAAGCGCGGCCAGATCACCCGACGTCGCCAGATTCCCAGACGCAGCCGCTCCAGCCAACGATCGTAAAGGTCGGTCATGGGCAGAAAATGCCAGGTGCCGTGGGTGGTCAGCACATACGGCCGGTCGAGTTCCCGGGCCGCCGCCGCGGCCAGGCTGGTCGTCTCCCAAATCGAGTGGGCATGGATGACGTCGGGGCGAAACTCCCGCATGAGGCGCACAAGCCCGGGTCCGTCTCCGGGGGCCGCTCGCAGGGTGGGCAGCGGTTCGTCCCCCCGGCTGGGCTCCTGGGTCTGCCAGGAGGCGGCCGCGACTTCGTGTCCGGCCGCCTGCTGTCGACGCCCAAGGTTGTCGACATAGGCCGTGACGCCGGTGACGCGGGGGTAAAAATGCTTGCAGACGTGCAGGATTCTCATGCCCGCTCTCCCATGGCCAACCGGGCCAGGAGCTCCAACGCTCCGGCATAGGCGCACACGACGGGCCTGTCCCGGAAATAGATGATGCAGCCTTCGGCCGAAGCGTCGACGGGCAAGCCCGCCAGTTCCGGCGGGACCAGATCCGGCCGTCGGCAGCCTCGCAAGGCGTTGAGGGCCTTGGCCACGACCGGCCGGACACGCGGCTCTCCGGCCAGGGCGCCCCATTCCGCCAGGGCCAGGGCCAGGGCGGCGGTGGTCTTGGCGCAAGCCCCGAGTTCGGGCTGGCGTTGGCTGTACAGCCAGGAACCGTCGGCCTGCTGGAAGGACGCGATGCGGTCGGCCAGCCCCCGCGCCGCGTTGGCGATTGCCTCCCCGGCTCCAAGACGCAAGGCTCCGGTCAGGCCCATGAGCGCCCAGGCTTGCCCGCGCAAGAAGATTTTGGCCACGATCCGTTCGGGATGGCGTTTCCATTCCGGAAAGAGCGGATCCCCGGGGGGAAAGGCCTGGTCCGGGTCCCACCAGGCTCGGGCAATGTGCCCGTCCGGCCGGGCCGCCTTGCCGAGGAAGTAGGCGGCGGCACGGACGGCCGCTGTCGCCGCCCAGGATGCCTCGGGGAAAAGGGCCAATCCCCGGCCGAGCACGCCCGAATCGTTGATCTGGCCCACATAGCGCCATTGTCTGGAGTCCTCGAAGTAGTAGCCGCGAACGCCGCCGGCGGGCGTCAGTCCCGTCGTCGCGGCGAGATGCAGGCTTGCTCTGGCG
>JAEZBW010000545.1 GCA_023426765.1 Bacillota bacterium | reverse complement strand
CAGCTGCGGTTTCTTTACTTACTTTTACCAACCTGTCATTCTGAAGCAATAGCTCCAGTTTAGATACCAGGTCTTCCGTATTTGATTTTATAAAGCAATACCCCTTGTCTTCAATAACTGCAGTATTTTCAGGAATGTCGCTTGTTAGACAGCAATTACCGTAGCTCATAGCTTCCAGCAAACTAATCGGAAGGCCTTCGATATCTGAAGGTAAAACATACAAGAAAGCGTTGCTGTAGAATTCTTCCAACTCTTTTCCAGAAATGAAACCGGTAAAAATAATGTTTTTATTATCTTTAGCCGATTCCCTAAGTTCCTGTTCATAATTGTCGCTGTGGCTGGAACCACCGGCGATAACCAGTTTTTTATCGGTCTTTAAAGCTTTATAAGCTTTAATAAGATAATGGGCACCCTTTTCAGGTACAAGCCTTGCCAAAAAAAGAATATAACTATCCCTTTTGAGGTTGTATTTTTTCAGGATGATATCAGGCTTCACTTTTATTGGCCGTTCAATTCCGTTTGGGATATATATCGGCAAAACATTGTATTTATTCTGATAATATTGTACCAAATTCTTAGATACGGTTATTGTGGCATTTGCAAACCTGGCGGTGGCATATTCACCAAACTTTAAATACTTCGACGCAAAGCCCCCCCACTTTCCACGCTGCCAGTCCAGACCATGAACCGTACAGACAACCTTTTTCCCGAAAATTCTTGGAATAAAAGCCAATGTTGAAGGTCCAAGAGCGTGGTAATGGAAGATGTCGCACCCGGAAAACAAAGCCTTAATGGTTGAGAAAAAAGTATGCGTGATTGCATCCAGATGCTTTGAATTAATAAATGGAGCATATCTGATGTTGATCCCGTGATAATCCTTCTCATACTCTTTTTCACAGTATTCTTTTCTGCAATAAACATCAACTTCGCAACCAAGCTTAACAAGCCTTTTTGCTATGTTTTCCGCATGTATTTCAATTCCGCCGGCTCTGGAGGGAATTCCCTTCTGCCCAATCATTGCGACACGCATTTATTATTCCTTAATATCAATAAATTTATTTTCGCTTAGAGTATACTTCCCTTTAAGCTTATGTTTAGCAACCCACAAGACCGGCACCCAGATGCGTTGCTTCATTGCCGGAGCGGCACTTCCAATCATCCAGCAATTTTTACTGCAGTTTTTAACCATATTTCTGACTTCTGCTGCACGTTCCGAGTTCCATATTTCCTCCCAACTCTGTTCGTGCAGGTTTCCCATCGACATTCTTTCTTCACTGCCATTGCATGGCATGACATGGCCAAAGGGATCCACAAAAAATCCGTTAGTGCCCATATCACATGGCAAGAGCCTTCTGTTTCCATAAATGTAGTTTATCAGGCCATGGTTGAAATAGGCTCTGAACCACTTTTTGGGGGACTTTGAGGTCAGAAGTTTATTAATCAGTTTTTCAAAAGCTTTTGCAACCTTCAGTTTGTCATTAATAACATTATTTGTCTTCCTGAAATAAAACGAATTATGTAAGGTTGCTGTTGCAAATTCCATGTTTAGCTCATTGGATAATTCGTATAACGGAATAAGATCATCAGCATTCATTTCCTGAACAGTACATCCAAATCCAACGTCCTTATGGCCTTTTTCAACCAGTGTCTTTAATGTATTATATCCTCTGTTAAAACCATCGGGGATGCCGCGTATTTTATCATTGGCTTCCTGCAGACCTTCAATACTGATTCGGATACCGATTTGCGGGAATTCCTCACATAAGGCTAAAATTCTATCCGTGAAATAGCCATTTGTGGAAACAACAATCCTGTCAGTTTTTTTATACAATTCCCTGACAATATCAGCAATATCCTGCCTAATAAACGGTTCCCCTCCAGTGACATTGGTAAAGGCCATTTCCGGCAGCTTTCGTATTATATCCAGAGTTAATTCCTCACTGGGCTTGCTGGGGTCTTTAAAGCAATCACACATGTTACAGCGTGCATTGCAGCGGTATGTAATGATGATTGAGCCATATAAAGATCTTTTTGCCATAATGATTTACCTTTCTTTATTTGCTTAAGTTTTTATATATTACAAATACTCTGGCAGATGATGTGACAACTTTTTCATGCAATAATCTTAACTTGTTCACTGGTCTTGCCTATAATGTGTTACATACCTGTTCCTATATAAGTGAAACCCATATCCTCTATATCCTTTCGAACATAGATATTTCTGGTATCATAAAAAACGGGATGTCGCATAATTTTCTTTAATAGAGTCAAATCCATATTTCTGAATTCATGCCACTCTGTCATAATAACAATCGCATCTGTTCCTTCTGCTGTATCATATGCATGCTTACATAACGTAATTGCTTTTGAGAAATCCTGCTTATTTACTTCATTTATAGCCTGCGGGTCATATGCCCTGACGATTGCACCCTCATTGATTAATGCTTTAATTACAGTTATCGCAGGTGCTTCCCGAATATCATCCGTTTCGGGTTTAAATGAAAGCCCCAGAATTCCAATTTGCTTTCCCTTTATTTCTCCTAATGCAGCCTTTAATTTATCAACTACCCGTTTTTTCTGGTACTCATTTGAAGCCATTACGGTTTTGATAACAGACATATCAACTCCGTGTTTTTCCCCGATTTGAGCTAATGCCCGAATGTCTTTCGGAAAACAACTTCCGCCAAATCCCGGACCGGCATGCAGAAATTTAGGACTGATACGCCCATCCCGTCCCATTGCTTTTGCCACTTGTTGAATATTTGCTCCTACTACTTCACATAGATTTGCGATTTCATTTATAAATGCTATCTTTGTTGC
Organism: Bacillota bacterium; assembly: GCA_023426765.1. Classification (GTDB taxonomy): domain Bacteria; phylum Bacillota; class Clostridia; order DSM-8532; family DSM-8532; genus JAAYJG01. The sequence continues at coordinate 4,137 of JAEZBW010000545.1, read as the reverse complement.
CAGAAATGAATTCGAAGCATATTTTATCATTTCGGCTGTCTCTACGTTAGTTATTATAAAGGGCGTCTCGTTTAAAAACAAAGGCCTATATACTTTTTTCATTATTTCAGCAGCTTGTTCTGATTCTACTCCAAGAACAATTCGATCCGGATGGGTAAAGTCCTGTAATGCTTTACCCTCACGCAAGAACTCTGGATTAGATACTACATCAAAGCTAAAGCTTTCACTGCGCTCTTTAAGTTCATTGGAAATAATCTCTTTTACTTTTTGCCCTGTTCCAATTGGTACTGTTGACTTATTAACAATAACTTTATATCCATCTATGTACATGCCAATATCATGCGCTACTTTGTATACATACTGCATATCCGCTTCACCATTTTCAGCAGGCGGAGTACCAACAGCTATAAAAATGACATCTGCATCTTCAATCGAACGTTTTGCATCAATAGAAAAAGAGATCCTTTCAGCTCTGATATTTCTTTCCAGAAAAACATCTAGTCCGGGTTCGTAAATGGGTACTTTCCCCTGTTGTAGTCTTTTTATTTTCTCCTCATCAATATCAATGCAAACTACATGAAGTCCAAAATCAGAAATACAAACTCCTGTCACAAGACCTACATAGCCTGTACCAAATATTGCTACTTTTATCATACAAACCCTTCTTTCATATTTTTCTTTTAAATATTCATCTTCTTATTTTATATTGCTTTATTTGTGTTTAGAAATTGCCATACTGTATATATTCATCAGTTCTTTATAGTAATTGTCAATTGAAAATTTTTTTACTTTCTCTATGCATCGTATTGAGTATTCATGTAATACATTTATATCATTGTATAGATACTTTATTTTTTCAGCCAGATCATCCGAATTTCCTGGCTTAAATAATAAACCATCTACTTTATCATCAATCAACTCGGGAATTCCCCCAATATCAGCTCCAATAACAGGTGTTCCATACATTTGTGATTCCAAAACTGACATTGGACAGTTTTCATACCATTCCGAGGGATAAATTGAGAATAACGCTTTACTAACCAAAGTTTTTAGGTCTTCCCCACTTTTAAAGCCCACAAATTCGATATTTTCTATACCTTCCAGTTCACTTTCCAGTTCGCCTCCTCCTGCAAAAATAAATTTAAGCTCAGGAAGATTCTTACACGCTTTTATTAAAGTTCTTATTCCCTTTTGTATTGATAGTCTTCCAAAATATAATACATAATTCTTTTTATTCTCATAGTAAACGTCTGCTGATGGATTGATAAAATTATGCAGTACTTTTATCCTACTATCATGCTCACCGAATTCTACAATTTTCTTTTTTAAAAAAATACTAGGTGAAATTAATAGATCAATGTACTTATCGTAGGTCTTTAACTTATGATAAAACCAACCTTCAAAAGCAGCTAGTACACTTTTAACCTTAGAGTTATGAATACAATTATTTTTTACACAATTGCGATACCTTCGATTAATGCATTCTTCACAAATAATATTTTTATGCTCCAAATACATCATATGGTTTGGGCATACTATCTGAAAATCATGTAATGTCTGAATAACAGGTATACCTAATTTTCTAACTTTATATAGAATTGACGGTGTTAGTTGGAAGTTATAATTATTAACGTGGACAATGTCTGGCTTAAAGTGTTTTATTACCTTGCTTATTTTATTAGCTGCTTCTATTGAATAGATAATTTTAAATGGATAAGAGAACTTACTGATTAGATTTCCCTTAAATTCCATATTACGTACATTTAAGTTTACGCTATTATTGACAATATTCTTAGGATGTTGCATTCCAAAGAATTCAACATCATGCCCCATGTTTTTCAAGTAGTCACTTAACCCAAATAGGTATGTCTCGCTACCACCATTAAGATATAGAAATTTATTAACAAAAAGTATCTTCATTTATCTAGTCTCCTGCTCAGTATTACTTAATTGAAATGAATTATGTTTCCCCGCATAAACAAGTGCAAGCATTATCCAAAAGCTTTCTATATAGAAGTTATTATTTGTCAGGTTATAAAGAAAAGTTGCGACATATGCCATAATTATAAAATAATAGATAGTCTTTTCTTTTGTTTTTTTAGTTATAGAAAATTTTACATATGAGATTATTGGGGAGAACAACATAACAACTGAAATAAGCAGACCAAATATTCCCTGTTCAGCCCAGACCTGAAGTAAAATATTATGCATATCTACTGAGTTCACCTTATATATACCAAAACTTCTAAAATACTCTGCGAAATTGGCAAGACTATATTTTGACATTCCCAAGCCTATTCCCGTAAGTATGCGATTAAATCCAAGTTTTATGGCTGCAATCCAAAATACTAAATGATATTTTGTAGAAGCTTCTTCGAGATTAAAGGTCTCTAATAATCTTTCTGTAACATTTGGAAAACTAATCAAAAAAATAGCTAATATGCATAATCCCAGAATAATATATAAGATATTGTTTTTTATGTTTTTCCCAAATAAAGTGATTCCATGTAAGATAATAAAAATAATAAGCCCTGCTCTTGAATAAGTTAAAACAATAATAATAACATTGCCCGAAAATAGCAGTAAATAGAGTATTCTTTCTCTAAACGTAAATGAATTTCTAATTTTATAATTTATGAAAAATGACTGAATCAAAACTATATTAGCAATGCCAATAGGTCCCAATCCAAAAATGCCGCCAATTCGGTTTAAGCTGCCGACTCCGCTGGTGAGATCCTGAACCTTGAATAGGTCAAAGTTAACATATACTTTTCCATTCAACAATAGAGTAATGGTTGGAATGATTGCCTTGCCTAATAAGAAACTTATAAGGCAAACTCCTATAAAAAAAATATTAGAAATGATGATTGTTTTTACGACACCATCAATGAATAGCTTATTTTGTGACTTTAATATAATAACGTACATTATTATGAATAAATATATATATTGGATTAATTCTTTTATTGACACAATATAATTTGACGAAAAAACAGCTGATGAGATAATTACAATAATATATAGAAGATAAATGATATTGTCTTTTCCGATATTCGGTATGCTATATTCTTTTTGCATTATTTTTCCAATAACCAGAAAACATAATATAATAGACCATAGTATTTGTAATATCTTAAAGTCGGCGAAACCTGTAATTAATTTAAAAACCTCTGCACAGGGAGCGAAGAAAATAGCGACAAGAATTAACGTGTCAATATTGACTTTGAAACGGATCATACAGAATGAAAAAACAAACATAGAAACTAAGACTATACTTATCATAATATTGGTTAATGCACCTAATAATATGAACAAGCCTAATAGAATTATTGAGATGGCATAGGTAATGTATTTATTGCTCATTTAATAAATCCTTCAAAGAATTATTCTATAATTTCTGAGTAAATATCTATAAATGTACTTGCTAAAGAATCCCAAGTGAAATTACGATTAATATAATCTTTTATATTCGCATAATCTTTGTTAGACAATAGCTGAAATATCCTTTCAACCCACTCATTTACGCTAAAGTTGTGAATTATCATATTCTGATATTGGTTAGTTAACAAAACAGACGCTCCGCCGTTATATGATGATAATACCGGACAATCGAAATACAAACTTTCCAACAAAACCATCCCGAAAATCTCATAATTTGATGGAAAAATAAACAAACGAGATGTCTCATACGCATATCTAATTTCGTTTTGTTCTATCTTGCTAAAATATGTAATAGTATCCTTTAAATCGTACTGGTTGATCAAATCTAAACATTTCTTTACATATTTTTCTTCTCCATCTCCTATTAGTAAAAAGTTAAATTTGATTCTTTTTTTCAGCTCATATAGAATCTTTAGAATAAACTCTATATTTCTGCGTTCTTCAATTTTACCGATGTATAATAACGTTGGTGAACTACCCAGTTTGTTTTGGAGTTTCGAAAAAGTACTCTTTTCCCATTGAATTGTATTTTTAAATTTATCAGTATCAAGACCAACACCAACAGTTTTAATATGAATGAAACCTTTCTGTTTAAGATAATCTCTTGCTAAATTACTCTTTGTTAAAATAAAACTGTAGTTCGTCTTAATATTTCTTAAGAAAAGTAAATCAAAGAGATGGTGAGCGAACTTGTTT
>JAEZBW010000514.1 GCA_023426765.1 Bacillota bacterium | reverse complement strand
GGGATGATCTTTTCAGCGGGGATCTTGTTTCGCAGCCCGCCCGCCACGTCGTGCATCATCAACGCCCGGTCATAGAGGGCGCGGTCGTGGGTGGTCACCATGCCCCCTTCGCCCGAGGTGAGAATTTTGTTGAGCTGGAAGCTGAACGCGCCCATGTCGGCAATGCTGCCAAGCGGCCTGCCGCGGTAACTGCCGCCGTCGGCCTGGGCCACGTCTTCCAGCACCTTCAGGCCATGCTTCCGCGCCACTGCCATCAATTCGTCCATGCGGCAGGGCACACCGCTGATATGGACCGGCATGATCGCTTTTGTTCTCGGCGTAATTCGACGCTCCGCATCCGCCGGATCGAGTGTGAGCGTTTCGTCTACCTCCGCGACGATGGGAACCGCGCCTACCCACATCACCGCCTCGGCGCTGGAGATCCACGTGTACGCCGGTACGATCACTTCATCGCCGGGGCCAATGCCCAGCGCAGCCAGCGCGCAAAACAGCGCTGTGGTGGCCGAGGATACGGCCAGGGCATGTTCCACCTGAATGCGGTCGGCAAATCGTTTCTCAAATTCCGCGACCTTCGATGGGCCTGGGTACGGCCCGTAGTAGCGGAAGAGGCGCTTCGAGCGCAGCACCTCCAGCACCTGCGCCTCTTCTTCCGCGCCGATCCGCAGCCCGCCGGGGTACATGGGCGGCAGCGGCGCGCGCACAGCTTTCTCACCGCCATCGATTGCCAGGGTTGGTTTGGGCATAAAGGGTCTCCTTTGGAATGCGATTAGAGATGATTATATAGCCTGATAAGAATTTAACCGCAAAGGGACGCAAAGAACCGCAAAGGAAGAAAGAGCTTAACACAGAGGGCACAGAGATAAAAGAGAGAACACAGAGATTTTTTTATTAACTCTTAAACTCTGTGTACTCTTTTTTCGCCTCCGTGCCTTCTGTGTAAAGCTCTTTCTTCCTTTGCGTTTCTTTGCGCTCTTTGCGATTGAATTCTCTTCCCCGGTGTACAATCAAGGGGATATCTCATTTGGGAGGAGCTTACCTGTGAAAACCATCGGCCTGATCGGCGGCATGAGTTGGGAATCGTCTGTGGAATATTACCGTATCATCAATGAGGTAGTGCGCGAGCGGCTGGGCGGGCTGCATTCCGCGAAGGTCATTATGCACTCAATCGATTTTGCACCGCTGGCGGAGATGCAAGCCCAGGGCCGCTGGGACGAGGCAGGGGATATGATGGCGGACGCTGCACGCTCGCTGGAACAGGCCGGGGCCGGGTGTGTCTTGATCGGCGCGAACACCATGCACAAGGTCGCGGATGCGGTGAAAGCCGCCGTCTCGATCCCCCTCATCCACATTGCTGATTCCACCGCCGAACGCGTAAAAGCCGCGAATATCGGCTGCGTGGGGTTGCTCGGCACGCGCTTTACCATGGAGGAGCCGTTTTACGCCAGCCGCCTGGTCGACTCGTACGGCCTGGACGTGCTGGCACCGCCTGCCGAGATGCGTGAAGTGGTCCACCGTGTGATCTACGAAGAGCTGTGCCTGGGCATCACCAAAGAGGCATCGCGGGTCGCCTTCCGCGAGATCATGGCGGATTTGCAGGCAAAGGGCGCGCAGGGCATCATCCTCGGCTGCACTGAGATCGCCCTGCTAGTAAAGCCGGAAGACAGCCCGCTGCCCATGTTCGACACCACCCGCATCCACGCCGAAGCCGCCGTGGATTGGGCGCTGGAGGCCGCATGAACACCATCACCACCCTCAATGACTTTCTCTCCCGCGACTCCGCTGGTCTGGCGGATACCTTCCTCGATGCCTGCCCCTACTGCGGGCGGAAGCATCCCGTGCCGTTCCGCCACATCCAGGTCGGCAGCGGGGTAGTCCAGCAAATACCAGCGCTGATCGAGAAGCTGCTGGGGCGCAAGCCCTCCCGTCCGGTCGTGATCTACGACTCGGCAATTGAGCAAATCATCTGCGCGGGCGTGGTCGAGCCGCTGCGTGCCGCCGGGCTGCCGGTTGAGACGCATGCCATGCACGCAGAGCCGGGTCACCTGCTGGATTCGGCGCTGGAAAATGGCAACGAAGCCGCAGATGCTATCGGCCCGACCGCCGACTTCCTGATCGGAGCCGGATCAGGCGTAATCAGCGACACGACCAAGTGGATCGCCACCCGGCTGGGGGTGCCCTTCCTGGTGGTCGGCACCGCGCCTTCAATGAACGGCTACACCTCCATCACCGCCACCATCACGCAGAACAAGATCAAGATCAGCGAGTTCCTCAACCCCGCCGACGCGGTGCTGATGGAAGTAGATATCGTCAAAGATGCGCCCATGCCGATGATCCACGCTGGGATTGGCGATCTGTCCGCCCGGGCGATCTGCAACGCGGATTGGAAGCTTTCCAACCTGCTGCGCGGCACCTACTTTTGCCCGCTGCCCTACCAGATGACGGCAGAGAACGAGCGCAAGTATCTCGCCGCTGCCCCGGCCATTGCCCGGCGCGATCCGGAAGCCATGGCCGTGCTCTCGGAAGCCATCCTGCTCTCCGGCCTCTCGATGACCGTGCTGGAAGGTGAGACCTCCCCCTCCTCCGGCGCAGAGCACGTGCTCTCGCACTTCTGGGACTTCCTCACCCACATCCGCGGCGCGGAGAAGAACTTCCACGGCGCGCAGGTCGGCGTAGGAACGATCATCATGCTCAATGCCTACGCGCATTTGAAGGAGATCGACCCGCGCAAGCTCGACCCGCAAGCGATCCTTCGCAACCGCCCCTCGCTGGAGCAGATCGAAGCCGAGCACCGGGAGCTTTACGGCGACAAGGCCGAGTCGTTCAACGCGGTGGCACGCAAAAAGCGCATCCCCGATGCCGAGCTGGTCGGCTACCTGCGCCGCATCCTCGACGGCTGGGACAATATGCTCACCGAACTGGAGCCGTACATCGCGCCGGTGGAGAAGATCCGCGTGCCGTTTGAGCAGGCAGGCGTGCC
>JAEZBW010000422.1 GCA_023426765.1 Bacillota bacterium | reverse complement strand
GGGTCTTCGTCGAGGAACCGGCCGCGCACCGCCTCGGACAGTTCGGTCAGGACCAATTGCCGCCCCTTGGCTTCATCCCGGGCCGTGTTCCAGATGCGCCACAAGGCCCCAAGCACCTGCAGTCGGCCGCGCTCCAGCTCGGGATCAAGCATTACCCGGTGGAAGATCGGCGCGTCGGCGGCGACCAGGGGCAGCAGATACTGCAAGCCCTGGTCGATAAAGCCCATTTTCACCAGGCACACGCCTTGGCGGTAGACCGGCTCGACCCACTTGGGGTTTTCCCGCAAGGTTTCGCGGTACTTGGCGATGGCCCGATGGCAGTCGCCCTGGATCTCCCAGGCCCGGCCTTCGAGGAAATGGAAATAGCCCCGCTGCAAGGCGGTGTAGCAAAGCCGGCCGGACTCCTGCCAATAATAGACGGTCTTGGTCCAGTCGCCGGCCTCCAGGGCCTGGAAGCCTTGGAGCGATTTGGGCTGGTAGGCCCGAGGGTACTTGGACAGGGCCTCGGCCATGAGCGCGTCGTAGTTCTCGGCGTCGCCGGCCCGCAGGGCCGACAAGGCCCCCCAGAAGAAATCGCCCTCGCGTTGGCCGAGTTGGCTCAGGCCATCGGGAAAGGTCTTGCCCTTGCTGCGCCACACGATCTCCAGCAGGCGCAGCTGGAAGGGCATGTCGGTCTCGAAGATGGACTGGTAATAGCGCGAGGCCGCGTCGGTCCCGCCCAGAAGCCGGGCCGATTCGGCGGCAAAATCGGCGGCCAAGCCGCTTTCCAGCCCCTCAGACAGGGCTTCGAGGCTGCCCATGTCCACATCGCCGAACCGCTCCCACACGCCGGGGTCCAGGGCCATGAGCTGCTTGGACGGACAGTCGCGCGGCTCGTGGTTATTGAGTCCGCAGTAGAAGCACGGCTTGGCGTCGCCGCCGGACAAGGCCGAAGGCAGGGGCACGGCCAGCTCGCCCTGGGGCTGCTCGTCGGCCGCGGCCTCGTCGATCGACTCGGCCCGAGCCAGGCTGACGTTGCACCAATCCTCGATATTGATGCCCCGGGACAACGTGCGGGCCTCGTGGATGACGAAATCCTCGCCGAGCAAAAAGGCCGTGCGGTAGCTCATGTGGGGAAAATCCGGGCTCATCTGGTCCCAGTCCAGGCCCAGGCGGCGCGGCAGGTCCTTGCCCAGGGTGCGGCCCTTGGAAGAGGCGGCGGCCATGACGCTTGGCCAGTAGTGGCCGGATTCGCCCTCTTCCTTGAGGCGCAGGATGCGGGCGATGGTGTCGCGCGCCCAGACGCGCAGTTTTTTCAGCCCCGAGAGCTCGAAAAGCAAAAAGCCCTCATGGCGGGTGAACTTGACGCCCAGGCGTTCGACGATGTCGAGGAGTTCCTCGGCGATGTTGCGCCAGCCCTCGGCGGTGTTGCGGCTTAGGGGGTCGCCCAGGGGGCGCAACACGCAATACCAGATCAGCCCCGGGTCGTAGGCCAGGGCGGTGTCGGCGTCCAAGCGCTCGAAAGCCACCCGGGCCAGGCCCATGGTCGGCTTGACGGGCTGGAGCGACAGGCCCGGGATCATGGCCACCTGGGACTTCAAATTGGGGTGGAGCAGGACTTCCAGGGTTTCGCCCGGGGCGACGTGCTGGCGCGAAAGCTCCACGGACATGGTCAGGGAACGGTCGAACTTGGGGCCGACCAACATGGCCGCCGGCACCACTTCAATAAAAAGCCGCATGGGGTTGACCTTGCCCCACACGAGAATGCGCCCAAGGGCCCGCAACCCTTCCTCGCCGCAAAAAAACCACAGGGCCTGACCATAGGCGTCGGCCATGCGCAGGCCGCCATACTCCTCAAGCATGGTGGGCACGCCCGGGTCGAGCTCGCCGTCCCAGGCCAGCCAGACGCAGATGGCGTTGTGCACCATGCGCGTGGTCGGGATTTGCGGCAGCCTCTCCAGCAGATTGGCGATGTAAAACGTGGACAACGGGGCTGTTCTCCCTTACTTGCCGCTTATGGACATCTCAAAAACCATCGCCTCGCTCAAAGCCGAGCCGGGCTTCCTGGAAAAGGTCGGCATGGTGCTCGTGCACAACGGCGTGGCTCGGGCCACGTCGCGAAACGGCGCTCCCGTGGGCAAGCTCGAAGTCACGGTGAACCAGGAACTCGTCGAGGCCATCCGCCGCGAGGGCGAGGCCATGCCCGGCATGTTCCGGGTGCTGGTCACGGCCAAGGCCGGCGTCTTCGTGCCCGGCGACGACCTGCTGTTCATCGTGGCCGCCGGCGACATCCGCGAGAACGTCCTGGCCGGGCTCACCCACACGCTTACCCGCATCAAGGCCGAGGCCATCAGCAAGCGGGAAATCGCGCCCGAATAGTCCGGCGCGAGCGTTGCCCCGGGGAACCCCGAGCCAAGGGCGGCCGCCGCGCCGCGCTTCGTGCCGGCCCGTGACGGCTCGCGGCCGCCGGGCCGACGGCAGCGGGCCGGGATGGCTTGGTGCTGTCGCGATTTGCCGGGTGCGTTCATGCCTGCCTCGTTTGTCGCCGTAAGGCCGATCCTGCCGCGTCGGTTGGCTCAGCCGGCCGTGGCCTGTCTGTCGACCGCCTCCCCGCTGCCTGCCCCGGCCAGGCCGGCCCGAGCATCTTCCAGGGCCGCCTCGACCATGGCCGACACCCGCTCGGCCTCCTCGGGCCGGTCGCGCTTGAGGCAGCCGGCGGCGTAAATGGCGGTTTTGCGTCGCAACTCCTTTTCAATGCAAGCGAAGTGCCAGGCAGTTGTTTCCGGCCGGCCCAGCAAGCCCAGCATGGCCCGGATGCGAAAAAGGTCCTGGCCGATGTAGAGGGTGGAGAGCTGGTCG
>JAEZBW010000430.1 GCA_023426765.1 Bacillota bacterium | reverse complement strand
ACGGCATCCATGGTGGCATTGACACCTTCGATGATTTTTTTGAACTCACCCTGATGCCTGTCTGCGTCGGTTCTGAACGAAAGCTCCCCATTCATGGCTGCTTTAGTCAATGAATTGACATCGGTTGTCATCTGGGAGAGTGTTTCCTTCAGCTTGATCATGCTGAGGGCCAGCTTGTCCCTGTCGGAGTGAGCCGATATGGTTACGTCCAGGTTTCCCTTTGACAATTCAAATGCTGCATCGGTTTTTTCCTTCAAACCGGAGACCATCCCGGAAAAGGCTCTCTTCAGCCTGCCGATCTCATCGGTTGAATCCACGGTAAAGATGAAGTCCGTCTCGCCTTCGGATATCTTTTCAGCGTAGTTGGTCAGTTCCTGTACGGGTTTTGATATCAGCCGCATCATTCTCAGCAGGAAGACGGCAATGACAGCATAAACCAGTGTGTTCAGGACGAGCATCAAGGTAATATTCGCATTTTTATTTTTTTCATTCAGGTCCACAATTTCTTCGGTCATCGCATCCAGCATTTCACCGATCAGGTTCAGGGTTTCCCGCGCAGCCGCGAAGCTTGCAGCCCCTGTTTCATCCCGCATGCCATCGGCCGGCATGCTGATATCCTTTTCCCACTTTTCAAAGGCCAGATTGAATTCATTGAAATAGTCAAAAATCAACTTGTTGTTTTTATCCCGCTGGACAGACCAATACTTGTCATCCACAGGGAATTTTTCCTCTGCCTGCGCTATTCGTCCGCGCACATCTTCCAGATTGGACTGCAGTTCTTCCTGATACATTGGAATATCATCGGCAGAGACATCAGGTTCCTCCAGCTGATGCAAGGCCAGCATGGCCTGGTACATATCCCTGTCGGCATTCAGCACCAGAGACATGGCCATATAATTCTGATCAACAAGCCTTTCCTTCATATCATTAAAGCCGGCATTGATGGAGACCACCGCAAGGACTGAGGCAATGATAAGCGCTATTGTCGGGATAATCGCGACCAGCGTGAGCTTGGTACGAATCGATGCATTTTTTAACATAAAAAACCTCCTTCAATTTTATGAACCGGGCAGAATCTGGCTGAATTCCCGTGAGAATATTCGAAAGCTGTCAATTAACAGCTTCATCTCGTTTCCAACCATTCCAATCCCCTTGACAAACTGGTTTGAAAAGCCGGTCTTCCCGTCCGGCGGCGGTACCACGCTTTCATCCGGAATAACGATGACTTCATTGACCTTGTCCACAATCAGCCCAATCAGTGCATTCTCAATTTCCATAATGATAATGCAGGTCCGATCATGGTAATCGACAGGTGGCCTTCCAAATTTCATTCCGGCATCGATCACCGGGATGATTTTCCCCCGCAGGTTGATCACACCTTTCATGTAAAACGGAAGGTCGGGCACCTCGGTGATATTCTGCATCCCTACAATTTCAGTAACCACACGGATCTCCAGACCATAAACCTCCTGACCGAGGTTGAACGTCAGATATTTTCCCGTTAACGTATCTTCGTTTTCATCCATCCATACTTCTTCTTTCATTTTCATCCTCCCCTCTTGCTGTGCTTTTTCGTTCCAGCAACCCTGCCGTATCCAGAATCAGGCTGATTCGTCCATCACCCATTACCGAACAACCGGAAACACCTTTGATTTTTCCCATATACTCCGGAACCGGCTTGACAACAACCTGATGCTCACCAAGTAATTTGTCTGCAAAAATGGCGAAGGTGTTCGTTTCATTTTGGACGATCACCAGAATTCCCTGTTCGAGATCTACAACATTCGACTTAACATTGAACTCCCTGTGCAGCCGGAGCACTTCAATGCATTTCCCCCGCATCATAAAGGCCTCATGCCCTTCCGTGTCTGTAACGATATTGCATTGATTCGGCTTGATGGCTTCCCTAACCGATGTGATGGGAATTGTATAATGGGAGCTGCCGACGCTTATCTCCATGCCATCGATGATGGCCAGTGTCAGCGGAAAGCGGATGGAAAAGGTGGTTCCCTCTCCGGCTTTGCTTTCGATTTGCAGTTGTCCCCCTGTTTTCTCAATATTCCGTATGACAACATCCATCCCCACGCCCCTGCCCGAGAACTGGGATACGGCTTCTTTCGTGGAAAAACCGGGAGCCAGGATAAATTTCCAGACCTCTGCATCCGAAAGCTCCTTTTCATCCTTTGTAACAAGGCCATTCTCCCGCGCTTTTTTCAGAATAGCGTCCCGATTCAATCCCCTGCCGTCATCCCTGACCGTGACCCATACGTCGCCGCCCTCATTCCGCGCTTCAAGGAAAATGTGTCCGGAAGCCGGCTTGCCAAGCTTCTGCCGTGTCTGCGGATCCTCGATGCCGTGATCGATGGAATTGCGGATCAAATGTACCAGCGGATCGGCGATGGATTCAATGATGTTTTTATCCACCTCGGTTTCTTCGCCTGTGATGACCAGATCTACTTCCTTCCCCAGCTTCTTGCACATATCTCTGACGATTCGCTGCATACTGTAGAAGGTTGCTCCAATGGGTACCATTCTGATGGACATGACAATGTCCTGCAGTTCATCGGTTCTCTTTTTCAACTGACTTGCAGCCTTTTTAAAACTGTTCAGTTTCAGGTTGGCAATCTCGGGGTTTTTGGTGACCATCAGCTCTGAGATGACCAGTTCGCCGACAATGTCCATCAGTTTATCCAGCTTGTTGACATTCACACTGATGAAGTTCTGACGCGTGGCCGGTTTGAGCTGTGTTCTGGGAACATCCTTATCCTTTTCGGGTTCGGCCAGCCTGTCTGCTGTGACTGCCGGTTTTGCCAGAAGGGTATCCACCCTGCAATCCTTCAGATAAACCGTGTTGTCACGGACATATTTTTCAACTTCAGCGTTTTCACTGCTGCTATCTATGAATACCTCCAGACCGTTTTTGCGGATAATCTCCGTGGATTTGTCAGAATCCCGCAGGTCATCGGGGCAGGTTTCCACAACGACGGCGATTTTCTCCAGCTGCTTTACCAGCCCGAAGGATCTTACACTCTCCATTTCACAATCATCATCAAACTGAACCCAGACGACCTTGTTGGCATGGGGTTTTTCGGCCTGTTCGGTATATTCTGTTTTGGATCCCGGAGAAATGGTACTTTCGAAATCTGCTTTATCTGATTGGGTTTCATTCGTATGTTTCCCTTTTAGTTCTTCCAGATAGGAATAAATGGATTGGATGGTTTCTGCATTGGCCTGCGGTAATGCTTCACCATTTTCAATTTTGTCCAGAACACTCTTCATGAAGTCCAGAACATTCAGGATGATATCGGATATCCGGTTGAAATCGATTTGCGGTTTGACCTCCCGGATATAATAGAACAAATCTTCAACAGAATGGGCTGTTTCGGCTATACAGTCGTACTCCATC
>JAEZBW010000428.1 GCA_023426765.1 Bacillota bacterium | reverse complement strand
TTTATAGCGCTGGTTCAGCTTTTTAATGAATTGGATCAAGGGGATCACCTGCCCTTTAGGTATTTAGGTTTTTCATCTGTTTCTTTCTATCCGTCGCCACATTGGCACAGTCCGTTTAAAAGCCCTGGAGATAATCCTGGCTGGCCATGAATAGCCTGTACGATATGCAGCATTACAGCTTCCAGTAGGTATACCCGGCACAAATGTCCCTGGAGGAACTGAACATTCCCTTCACATCGATGATTACGCCATCTTTCGACAGTATTTCTTTGAACCGTATTGCCCAGTCTATTTCCAGCCAGGCATTATGGTTTACCGCGAAGATCAGACAGTCCACTTGCGGAACATCCTTCAGTTCTGTCAGTTCAACACCATATTCGTGCAGGGCTTCCTTCTTGTCGGCATAGGGATCGGTTATCAGCACCCGGATGTCATATTCAAGCAACTCTTTATAGATATCAATCACCTTGGTATTTCTTACATCCGGGACATTTTCCTTGAAGGTGAGCCCCAGAATGCAAACCCTGGCGCCATTGATATGCTTTCCGGCATGGATCATCTGCTTCACCACGTTTTCAGCGATATATTTGCCCATGGAATCATTGATCCGCCTGCCTGACAGAATAATCTCGGGGTGATACCCGGTTTGCTCGGCGCGATAGGTCAGATAATATGGGTCAACGCCGATGCAGTGTCCGCCCACAAGGCCGGGCTTGAACGGAAGGAAGTTCCACTTGGTGGCCGCAGCCTCTAAAACGGCTTCTGTATCAATACCCAGCCGATTGAAAATGATGGCCAGCTCATTCATAAACGCAATATTGATGTCCCTCTGGGAGTTTTCTATGACCTTGGCTGCTTCCGCAACTCTTATGCTGCTGGCCTTATACAGGCCGGCATCGACCACAAGGGAATAAACCCATGAAATGGTATCCAGGGCTTCTGCATCCATTCCCGAGACGATTTTTTTGATTTTACGCAGGGTATGCTCCTTATCACCTGGGTTAATGCGTTCGGGAGAATAACCGATCTTGAAGTCCGGCCCGCATTTCAGGGCAGAAAAGGCTTCCAGAATCGGTACGCATATCTCTTCGGTGACACCGGGATATACCGTAGATTCGTAAACAACAATAGCTCCTTTTGATAAATGCCGGCCGACGATTTCAGACGCACCGACAACGGGCTTTAAGTCGGGTGTTTTATCCCGGTTTATCGGGGTTGGAACGGCGATGATGAAAAAGCACGCCTCGTCCAAATCCTTCTCGTCACAGGTAAATTTCAGCGCTGTGTTGGTCAGTTCACCTTCCTTCAGTTCGCCGGTAACGTCAATGCCTGCCTTATAAGCTTCAAGCTTTTCGCAGTTTACATCGAAACCGATGGTGGGTACGCTTTTGGCAAACTCCACCGCAAGGGGCAGGCCCACATAACCCAGGCCGATCACAGCAAGTTTTGATTGTTTGCTTATCAATTGTTCGTAGTGCATTCAACAACCTCCAATTTATGCAGCATATAGTTAATGGGTAGATCTATAGTCCAGAGCGGCAGCGAAGGATCTCCAGGGTTATACAGGGTTAGATTCTTCGTTTCACTCAGAATGACAGCCTCGCTGAGGGTGGCGAATGACAGCCTCGCTGAGGGTGGCGAATGACAGCTTCGCTGAGGATGACATTGCTTCGCTCAGGATGACAATCACGCTCACACCGGAACGCTGACATTACCCTGCCTGTCCTGAGAATAATAAGCTTTGTACCAATCTACGAACCTTGAAATACCTTCCTCTATCGTCGTTTCCGGTCTGAAGCCGGTGATATTCATCAAATCATCCACATCGGCAAAGGTTTCGGGCACGTCCCCGGGCTGCATCGGCAGATATTCCCTGATCGCGCGAACCCCCAGCTTTTCCTCCAAAACATCGATAAAGCTCTCCAGAGAAACCGGATGGTTGCTGCCAATATTATACAGCCGGTATGGTGCGAAGCTTGTTCCCGGATCGGGCTCAACCCCGTCCCAGTTGGCATTGGGTAACGCGGGGCCAACTTGGATCAGCCGCACCATTCCCTCAATGATGTCATCAATATATGTGAAATCGCGCAGCATGTTTCCAAAATTAAAAATCTGAATGGGTTTTTGGTTCAGAATAGCTTTTGTGAATAAAAACAGAGCCATATCCGGCCTGCCCCATGGGCCGTAAACCGTGAAAAACCTGAGGCCTGTGCACGGAAGCCCGAACAGGGCCGAGTAGGTGTGTGCCATTAATTCATTCGCTTTCTTCGACGCAGCATATAGGCTGATAGGATGATCCACACAGTGATGAACCGAAAAAGGAATCTTTTTGTTAGCCCCGTATACCGAGCTGGAGGAAGCAAATATCAGGTGCTGCACCTTGTTGTGGCGGCACTCTTCAAGCACATTCACAAATCCCTGTAAGTTTGAAGACACGTAGGCCTGCGGGTTTTCAAGGCTGTACCTTACCCCGGCCTGGGCTGCAAGATTCACAACCGCATCAAAACGGTGCCATGTGAAAACCTGGCCAAGCTTCTCGCGATTTTCAAGCAGTTCCCGGTAAAAGACAAACCGGTCGTATTGCTTTAACAGATTCAGTCTGTTTTCCTTTAATATAGGATCGTAATAGGCGTTGACGCAGTCATAACCGATTACCTCATGAGCATCCTCCAGCAGCCGTTTTGCCAGATGAAACCCGATAAACCCGGCACAGCCGGTAACAAGTATTTTCATGAGTGTCCCTCCCGTTCACATGGCGGCCTCTTTGGTGTAAGGAAGTAATATCCGGATAAATTGTTGTCGTCAGCAAGCATTTTTACATATACTTCCCGTTCACATAGTGACTTCATAGGTGTAAGGAAGTAATGTTC
This sequence comes from Bacillota bacterium, assembly GCA_023426765.1. Classification (GTDB taxonomy): domain Bacteria; phylum Bacillota; class Clostridia; order DSM-8532; family DSM-8532; genus JAAYJG01. The sequence continues at coordinate 2,240 of JAEZBW010000428.1, read as the reverse complement.
ACATAGACGCTTCATAGGTGTAAGGAAGTAAAATTCACATAGCCGCTTTTTTACGCGCAAGGATATGATATTCGGTAAAAAGCCGGTTCATGACTTCCTTCATGAAGCTGCAGCTGGCATCGGTCGCCTGATAAAAGGAAATGACGTTTTTTCGTTCAGCCCGGATAAACGCCTGAATGGATTCAAACAGCGGATCATTGTCATTGTTTGAATGGATGCACACGGTACCGATGCCGAATGGAATTCGTGTAGGGCACCAAAACTGCTGCGGTATGAATAAAAGGTTCTTCTTTTTGAAAGGAAAAAGGCCGATCCCGTCGGTAACATATTGAAAACCCAATTCATAGAGGATGGTCAGCGTTTTCTCATCAAAGGTATGACCTGGTGCCATCCAGATATTGGTGTTCAACCCGTTATCACGCAAAATGGTCAGGCCATTTTTAATTTTGCGAAACTGTACCCGGTATGACAGACCTGCAAACTCAGACTTTTTTTCAAACCCGATCCGCTCATCCATCAACCCGGAGGACTCACTGATATACACATGGTCATAACCGTGCTGCGCGATATCGGCAATGTTCTCCTGCTGAAGCTTCCGCATGATTTTCCAGAAATCGGGATTGGGTTTTTCAAGCATCAGTTTTTGATCCTTATTATCCGGAACGATCCCAAGAAGAGGTTTCACCTGCATGGAGCGGAACATTTCAATATACTTCCAGAAAGCATTCCAGTTCATCTGGGGCGCGATATCATCCATTCGGAATATGTATTTAGCCATAAAATCCTCCAAAGCTCAGCCTGTTTCCTCCAGGAGATTGCGAAGTATATTCACGTAGCGATCCAGCATTTTATCCCTGTCGAAATACAAGTGTGCCCTGCGGTATGAGAACTCGCCCATTTTCTGCAGGTTGCATTCCGATATCATTTTTTTCAAAGCGCCATACAGAGCCTGCGTATCGCCTGCGGGATATAGAAAGCCGTTGCATCCGGTTTCCACCAGCTCGGATGCGCCGCCGATATCCGACAGTACAAGAGGTTTGCTCATGGCCATGCTCTCAATGGCCGCCATGGAAAGGGTTTCCACCGAAACCGAAGTCAGCACTGATATGTCTGCTGCATGAAGAAAGGGCCGCACGTCCTTCACATAACCGGTGATGTAAACGTATTTTTCCAGACCCAGCTGCTTGATTCTTTCTTCCAGGAAGGGCCGCTGAACCCCATCCCCTACCATCAGCAGGGTGGTGTTAAACCCATCGGCGCGCAGCATCACAAGGGCATCCAGCATGTCTTCATGCTTCTTTTCAGGCCTGAGGCAGGAATTCATCACAAAAACAATCGGGTTGTCCAGCCAGCCCAGGGGTTTGACGATGCTCTCCCGCTTCATTTTTCCGATATAGGAATGGAACCACTTCACATCAACCCCGTTCTGAATGACCAGGGTTTTCACTTTATTCAGCCGGTATTTTGCAAGCCAATACTCTCGCTGGTTGTAGCTGACAAAGATAATCTGATCCAGCATGTTCAGCATGTGCTTGTAATAGTGGTTTTGAAGCTCTTCCTTCTTCCCCTTCGGGATGGTGTTGTGAATAACCGCCAGGGTCCGTACCTGCATTTTTTCACCCCGCAGCAGCAAATAGCCGTAGAACAGCGGATAAAGGTCTATCATAAAGAAGTTGTCTGGTTTGAATTCCGCATAAAGCTTCTGGAGCTTCCGGAAAGCCGCAAAATCCATGTACTTTCGATTGTCCAGGGTTTCAAAACGAACGGAAGCATTCAGCTTGTCCTTCAAGTCGGCAGTATCGAGAATGGAGATGACCATGACCTGATAGCCTTTCGCAGCCAGACCGTTGGCCAGAATGATGGTTTGGGTTTCAGCCCCGCCAAAACCCAGGGCCGTTATCAGGAACAGGACTTTGTTTTTCAGCATGAATCCCTTCCTCCTTTCGTAAAAACAGCTTCACAAACCCTGGTTTTTCCCGCAGTCACAAGGGAAAAGCCCAGACCGGTTATTATCCACACATAGATATTGGACAGTGACGGAAACAGCCTTCTGCCGGTCAGGCCACTGATCAGATAACAGATAATGGCCACGATCACGGCTGCCAGCAGATCTCTTTGATAGGGGTTCAATTCGCTGCGGCGGAAGCCCTTAATAAACTTCACCAGCACATAAATATAGAAGGACAACAGGCTGAAAAGTCCGATCAGGCCGCTTTCAAGAACCATATCCAGGTACATGT
>JAEZBW010000423.1 GCA_023426765.1 Bacillota bacterium | reverse complement strand
AATTGCGCAAGCAATTGCAACACACCGTTATATCGAGGCGGGAGATATGCTCACCGCCTGTTTAAGGTAATCGGTACCCGCCACCTATAGAGGTGGGGGACATCTTGGCCTCGTTATAATGGTTCATCGCTGGATTAGAGGATCAGCATGGCATCCCCAAAGCTGAAAAAGCGGTATTGCTGCCGGATGGCCTCCTGATAGGCCGACAAAACGTTTTCCCTGCCGGCAAAAGCGCTGACCAGCATTAAAAGCGTGGATTCGGGCAGGTGAAAGTTTGTGATCAGGCCGTCCAGGACTTTAAATGAATAGCCGGGATAAATGAAAATGTTCGTGTCCCCTTCGCAGGGGTGAACGAGACCATCCTGTGTGCCGACGGTTTCCAAAACGCGGCAGCTGGTTGTTCCTACGGCAATGACTCTTCCCTGCCTGCTTTTTGCACGATTAATCACGTCACAGGCCTGCTGCCTGATGGTATAATGCTCGGAATGCATATGGTGATCCAGAATGTTTTCGGTTTTGACCGGTCTGAACGTTCCAATGCCCACATGCAGGGTCAACTCGGCAAATTCAACTCCTTGATCTTTTAATTCATCCATTAATTCCTTTGTGAAATGAAGCCCTGCCGTCGGTGCTGCGGCTGAACCCTCCCATTTTGAATAAACGGTTTGGTATCTTTCCCTGTCCTCCAGGGTTGCCGTAATATATGGAGGCAGCGGCATGATGCCCACCTGATCCAGAATCTGCTCAAAAATGCCCTGATATTCGAATTTTACAAGCCTGTTGCCTTCTTCAAGTATTTCTACTACCTCAGCCTTCAAAAGGCCGGAACCAAAAACAAACCGGGAGCCTGGTTTTGCCCTTCTGCCCGGCTTTAACAGAACCTCCCACAGATCCTCGCCCAGCTTTTTCAACAGCACAAATTCAATCCTGCCGCCGGTATCCTCGCACTCTCCCAAAAGCCGCGCGGGAATGACCCTTGTATTGTTGATCACAAGGCAGTCCCCCGGAACCAGATAGTTCTTCAGGTCATAAAAATGACGATGTGTGGTTTTCCCTGTCTGGCGATCCAGCACCAAAAGCCTGGACATGTCTCTTTTCTGCGCAGGGCTTTGAGCGATCAGACCCTGGGGCAGCTCGTAATAAAAATCTTTTAAAAGCATAATGAAACCTGCCTGTTTTTCATGTTGCGGAAATATGGATCAGAACTATCATACAGAATTTAACCGGGATATACAAGGGTTAACTGAATGCTCGCGCCAGCTATATCAGATACTGATTGATGATCTGCTGCTCCAGCCTGTAAAAAACTTCGTTTTGAACGGAGCGATCCTCAAAGGGCATGGGATTGTGAATTTCCTTCAGGATGCCTGTAGGCTTGTCGGAGAGAATATACATTTTATCTGATAAAAGAAGAGCTTCCTGAACATCATGCGTGACCATCAGAACCGTAGGCTGGTATTTCAGCCATAGTCCCCTGAACAGGCCGAAAACCTGCTGCCGTCTTTTGATGTCCAAAGACTGGAAGGGTTCATCCATAAACAGAATATCGGACTGGATGATAAACGCCCGTGCAATGGACAGGCGCTGGTTCATACCCCCGCTGAGCTGGGATGGGTAGTGGTTTTGATAGTCCGTCAGCCCAACAGCATCAAGAAGCTCTTTGCAAAGCCTGCTTTTTTCGTGCTTATCCATTGTCTTCGGCAGCACGAATTCCAGGTTTTGAACACAGTTCATCCAGGGCAGCAGTCTTGGTTCCTGGAACAGAAACCCCGGAACCTTGTCTTCCATGCCGGAGATCTCACCTGCATCCGCGGGGATCAGTCCTGCTACGATTTTCAGCAGCGTTGTTTTACCGCAGCCCGACGGACCGAGGATCGCAGTAATTGCATGTTCTTTAAAGGTCATCTGCAGGCTGTCAAGGATCGTCTGCCCGTGATATTTCTTTTGAAGGTTTGTCAACTGAATCATCGCTTTTTCTCCTCAAACAGTTTTTTCAGCGCAACATCAAACACCATCGACAGGGCGATGACGATGATCGTCCATGCCATGATGCCCGCCAGATCGATCTGGATTTTATGCAGATACATCTGAGCACCGATGGTGTTTTGCGTGACAAAATTGAAAACCTCGGCAGTAACCATGATTTTAAAGCTAAGCCCCAGCGCTGAACGACAGCCGGCTGCAATAAAAGGCTTCAGCGACGGAATATAGATGTTTCGGATGATTCTTTCCCGGCTGATTCGGTAGATTTTAGCCATTTCCAGAAGCAGCGGGTCCGTACTGACAAGACCTTCGGAAATATTCGTATAAAGCACCGGAAAGACCACAAAAAAACAGATCACAACCGGAGTTACAGCAACCGGCAGCAGTAAAAGCGCCATCAGGATGATCGCAACGGACGGTACGGATCGGATAACCCCGGAGATACTCTCCATGCCCCTGTGTAAAAAAGGCATGAACTTGCCGGTGATGCCCAGTATCAGGGCTGGGATGAAGGCTGCTGCGAAGCTGATTAAAACAGCTTTAACCGTGTTGAACACCGATGGCAGGAAGCTTTTACCGGTGATGATGTCTATCATCGATTGCAGCACCTCAACAGGGGAAGGAAATATAAGCGTTTTCCTTCCCAGGGACAGAAGC
>JAEZBW010000267.1 GCA_023426765.1 Bacillota bacterium | reverse complement strand
CATCGTAGGAATGCTGTATACACAGCTATTCCAAAGCCTGATGTATCTGGCGGACTATAATTACGGGGGCAGTCTTCCGGTGCATGTTCACTTTGTAATGGATGAATTTGCGAATGTTGCACTACCGGACGAATTTGACAAGCTGCTGTCCACCATGCGCTCCAGAGAAATTTCGGTGTCCATCATTCTCCAGAACCTGGCACAGCTCAAAGCCCTGTTCAAGGACAGCTGGGAATCCATTGTCGGAAACTGTGATGAATTCCTGTACCTTGGCGGTAATGAGCAGTCTACCCATAAGTATGTGTCAGAGCTTCTGGGTAAGGAGACCATCGATACCAATACCTACGGGCAAAGCAAGGGACGGAACGGCAGCTACTCCACCAACTACCAGCAGTCGGGCCGGGAGCTTTTAACCCCCGATGAGGTTCGCTTGCTGGATAACCGTTATGCAATTTTATTCATCCGCGGAGAGCCTGCAGTGATGGATGAAAAGTATGACATTCTAAAGCACCCGAATTTAAGGCTTTCTGTTGATGGAGGCAGACCACCTTTCAGGCATGGAGAAGCAGAAAATGCTCTGGATTGGAAAAACGTAGAACTCAACAAAGAAAGCGAGTATGAGCTTTTTTCAGAGGAAGAGCTCGAGGAAAATCTTCAAGCATTAAAAAAACCAACAAAACAGGAGGTATCATCATGATGAAATCTAAGATATTAAAGAAGGCGTTTGCCGTATACTGCGCAATAGTACTTGTTTTAACCCTTTTCCTTAGCACCGCTTATGCAGCAACTGATCCGCTGCAGGTGGTAAACAACCTTTCCAACTTCATTTTTGGTCTGATCCGTGCCATCGGCCTTATATTGCTGGGCTTCGGCATTGTCCAGATTGGTCTCTCTCTCAAGTCCCATGACCCGTCCCAGAGAGCTAACGGTTTTCTCACGCTTGCAGGCGGTGTAATCATAACCTTTGCGAAGGAAATCCTAGCGCTCATTACAGGGGGCTGATAACAATGTTCAATCAATTTCCGATTAACGAAAAAATGCATATTCATTCACTGAGCGGGGAGCTAAGGGAGGCTTCTATCCTCAAGCGACTGGGTGACAATGATTATCTCGCCGAATACAATGGCGTCAAGTGTCATGCTATCTACAATCCGTTTGTCAATAAATTCTATGTGGATGACAAGTATGGCATCATCAGAGACACAGACAAAACACCCTGCCGTAATGAACCAGGCCGCTAACAATAACAAAGGCAGTCCCGCGCCTTGTGCGCGGGATTTGCCTTGGAAATGAGGTGAATCTATTATGTCTAGCGGTAATTGGGTAATCGATAACCTGAATAACGCCCTGAAAACATGGAACGAAAAGCTGTCAGAGATTTGGCAGCTTGTAAGCCAATCTCCCACTGAATTTAAAGGAGGCGGCATCTGGAATGTTATCGTGGATATACACGGTGCGCTTCAAGCGATAGGTCTTGCTCTGCTTGTACTGTTTTTTGTCATAGGTGTTGTAAAGACATGCGGAAGCTTTGCAGAAGTGAAAAAGCCAGAGCACGCACTGAAACTGTTTATCCGCTTTGCCCTTGCAAAGGCTGTTATAACCTATGGACTGGAGCTGATGATGGCGCTGTTTAGTATTGTACAGGGAATCATCTCCACCATCATGACCAGCTCTGGCTTCGGCACAACCACCCGAACCGTACTGCCGGACACCATCGTACAAGCCATTAATAACTGCGGATTTTTTGAAAGTATTCCCTTATGGGCGGTCACGCTCATAGGAGGACTGTTCATTACCGTACTTTCCTTCATTATGATCATGTCGGTATATGGCAGATTCTTTAAGCTGTATTTGTACACAGCCATCGCCCCAGTGCCATTGGCCTCTTTTGCAGGGGAACCAAGCCAAAGCATCGGCAAATCATTTCTGAAAGGCTATGCTGCCGTGTGCCTGGAAGGAGCAATTATTGTCCTAGCCTGTGTGATTTTCTCAGTTTTTGCTTCCTCTCCACCGGTAGTGAATACGGGTGCCAGTGCAGTAACCATGGTATGGTGTTATATAGGGGAGTTGATTTTCAACATGCTCATACTTGTGGGAGCAGTAAAAATGGCAGACAGAATAGTTCGTGAAATGATGGGGATGTAAGCTATTTAATCTCCTGCTCCAAATCCGTAAACAAAGCACTGTCAAAAAAGTCACGCACACTGATGCCGAGGCCATCACACAGCTTTTTTATAGTTACAATTCCCGCATTATATGTCGTACCGCTCATAATATCATTTACCGTTGACTGTGTAACACCTGATGCATTGCTGAGACCATTGATGGTCAGATTGCGTTCTCTGCATAATTCTTCGATTCTTTTAACTATAGCCTGAGATATATTCACAAAATCACTCCTAACGTTATTCCGTTAACAAAAGGATAACAATTTACAGTTCAAATAGTTAACGGAATACCGTTGAATTATTCGCGATGGTAATTTATACTAACGTTAAACCGTTAGCCAATGCTCTGTTGCCTATTTATCTGAAATGACGTAAAAGGAGGGAAAATCAATAGTTTGATGAACAATGACAATGAAAATTGCCTAGAAAAGGAAAAAGAGAAATTGAACAGGCTAGTTGAAGAAGCCTTTGATAAAGGAAGCCCCTTAGCACAAAATGATTTTATTATGGAGCATAGCTGCAGGGTGGATAATCTTGTAATAAAGGCCCAAAAGGAAAAGCAGAAACAAAAGTATAGAAAGGAAAGATAACACTTGATTTAAACGGCGCTTCAATAAGAAGCGCTATTTTTTTTGGAGGAATTACGATGGAAGTCAAAATCAACCGGGAAATCCGAGATTATACCGAAAGCATGTTTTTTGGACTGTCGATGCGGCAGTTCATTTTTTCTGTCCTGGCTGTAGGAGTGGCTGTAGGGATTTACTTTGGGCTCAGAGGCTTTTCTGGTACAGAGACCGTGAGCTGGATGTGCATTGTGGGAGCCTCTCCCTTTGCAGCACTGGGATTTATCAAATATCATGGCATGACAGCGGAGCAAATTCTATGGGCATATATAAAATCCGAACTTCTCATGCCCAAAAAACTGACCTTTCGCCCTGCCAACATTTATTACGAAGCACTTAAGTCCGCAATTGAAATTCATGAGAAGGAGGTGCTGAAGCGCCATGATTAAGACCCTGCAAAAAATCATGAAGCAGGACAAGGAACGGTTTATTGTCCCCAAAGGAGTGCAGCACGCTATTCCCATCCGTACCATCTGGCCGGATGGGATTTTTCTTGTGGGCAACAAGTTTCCAAGTCCTTCCGCTTTGAAGACATTAATTATGCTGTAGCCTCCAAGGAGGACAAGGAAGCCATGTTCCTTTCTTATTCGGAGCTGCTCAATTCCTTTGACAGCGGAGCTACCACCAAAATTACCATCAATAACCGCAGGCTGAATAAAGCAGTTTTTGAAACCTCCATCCTCATTCCTTACAAGGATGACAATCTGGATGAATACCGTATGGAGTACAACCGGATGCTGCTGGATAAAGCTACAGGAGCCAACAGTATTGTTCAGGACAAATATCTCACTGTGTCGGTGATGAAGAAAAACATTGAAGAAGCCCGCAATTATTTCTCCCGTATCGGCACCGACCTGATAACCCATTTCTCCCACCTGGGCTCCAGGTGTGTAGAGCTTGATGCTACTGACCGGCTTCGAATCCTGCATGACTTTTTCCGTACAGGCGAGGAAACAGATTTTAATTTTGATCTGTCTGCCACCATGAAGAAAGGTCATGATTTCAAGGACTATATCTGCCCTGACACCTTTGAATTTGAAAAGGACCATTTCCGTATGGGAAGTAAATTCGGGCGGGTTATCTTCCTTCGGGAGTTTGCCAGCTACATCAAGGACAGCATGGTATCGGAGCTTTGCGACCTGAACCGCAATATGTTTCTTTCTATTGATATCATCCCCATTCCAACCGATGAAGCTGTGCGAGAAGTTGAAAGCCGTCTTTTGGGCGTGGAAACCAATATCACCAATTGGCAGCGGAGACAGAACCAGAGCAATAACTTTTCCGCTGTAGTGCCCTACGACATGGAGCAACAGCGCAAGGAAAGCAAGGAATTTCTTGACGACCTGACCACCCGCGACCAGAGAATGATGTTTGCCGTCTTTACAATGGTGCATCTTGCGGACAGTAAGGAGCAGCTTGACAGCGACACCGAGACTTTATTAACAACAGCAAGAAAGCACCTGTGCCAATTCTCTACCTTGACGTTCCAGCAGCTGGATGGACTGAATACCGTGCTTCCTTACGGACTGCGGAAAATTGATGCCATCCGTACCATGACTACCGAAAGCACTGCTGTGTTCATTCCTTTTCGGGCGCAGGAAATTTCCCATTGCGGTGGTATATATTATGGGCAGAATGTCATTTCAAAGAACATGATCATCGCCAACCGGAAGCATCTGCTTAACGGAAACAGCTTTATCCTTGGGGTATCCGGCTCGGGAAAAAGCTTTACAGCCAAGCGTGAAATCGTGAATCTGATATTATCCAGTGCTGATGATATCATTCTGATCGACCCAGAGCGCGAATATTCTTCCCTTGTCAAAGCGATGGGCGGCGAGATCATACATATCTCAGCCACCTCACCTAATCACATTAACGCTATGGACATGAGCAAGGACTACGGCGACGGTGCAAATCCTGTTATCCTCAAATCCGAATTTGTCTTATCTCTTTGTGAGCAGCTTATCGGAGGACATAACCTGGGTGCAAAGCAAAAATCCCTTATAGATCGATGCACTGCAGGAGTATATCGACATTATATGCAAAACAATTTCCAGGGTAAGCCTCCAACGCTTCAGGATTTTCATGCTGAGCTTTTAAAGCAGTCAGAACCGGAGGCTCAGGAAATAGCCCTTGCCATTGAACTGTTTACCAGCGGCAGTCTTAACACCTTTGCCAAGCCTACCAACGTGGATGTCAACAACCGCCTGATCTGCTATGACATCCTTGACCTGGGGAAGCAGCTCCTTCCAATCGGAATGCTGGTAGTGCTGGACAGCATTCTGAACCGCATCACACAGAACCGGGCTAAGGGTAAAAACACCTTTATTATTATTGATGAAATTTATTTGCTATTCCAGCACGAGTACAGTGCCAACTTTCTATTTACGCTCTGGAAGCGTGTCAGGAAATATGGCGCTTTTTGTACCGGCATTACGCAAAATGTGGATGACCTGCTGCAAAGCCATACTGCCCGTACGATGCTGGCTAACAGTGAATTCATCGTCATGCTGAATCAATCCAGTACCGACCGTATGGAATTAGCCAAGCTTCTGAACATTTCCGACCTTCAGCTTTCCTATATTACCAATGTGGATGCCGGCAATGGGCTTATCAAGGTTGGAAGCTCACTTGTACCCTTTACCGACCAATTTCCCCGCAATA
>JAEZBW010000186.1 GCA_023426765.1 Bacillota bacterium | reverse complement strand
GGCGCTCGAGAGTCTTGACCCAAAAAGTAATCGCTTTGATGTTATCATTATTGATGAGGCGAGTCAGTCGGATATATGTGCACTTGCAATCACATATATGGCGAAAAAGCTAATTGTAGTTGGTGACGATAAACAGGTCAGCCCTATGGCTATAGGAGCTGAGATCGACAAAATTAATGCTTTGATACAGATGTATATCAGTGGTAAAATACCTAATGCCCATCTATATAGACCGGATACATCTCTTTATGATATTGCAGCAATGACCTTTCAGCCGCTGATGCTGCGGGAGCATTTTCGCTGTGTTCCGGAAATCATCGGGTTCAGCAACAGTTTGTCATACGACTTTAAGATTAAACCACTGCGTGATGGAAGTAATTGTCCATTGATTCCTTCCATTGTGAACTATTGCGTTAATGGTGGTGAAAGAGAGAACAATAGAAAAGAAAACCTTAAAGAGGCAAAGGCAATTGTCGCGTTAATTATGGCTTGTATGGATCAACCCGAATATGCTGGAAAAACATTTGGGGTAATTTCTTTACTGGGTGATGAGCAGGTGAAGAGAATACAGACACTGGTATTTGAACATATTGACCCTCAAAATATAGAAAGCAGAAAACTTCTGTGTGGTATTGCTTCGAACTTTCAGGGTGATCAGCGAGATGTTGTGTTTTTAAGCATTGTTGACAGCAACCCTGGCATTGGCCCACTTGATATGAAGGGATTTGGTATCAATGACGCAGAAAGGAAACGTTATAACGTTGCAACAAGCCGAGCAAGAGATCAACTATGGGTTGTTGATTCCCTAGATGCAGCAAATGATTTGAAGCAGGGGGATATCAGAAAACGGCTAATAGATTACTCTCTCAATCCAACGATGTTTGATATTATTTGTGAAGAAATTGAGAAAAAGTCGGAATCACCGTTTGAGATAGCCGTAGCTAAAACACTTGCCAGCAGAGGTTACCATTTGGTGCAGCAATGGAAAGTCGGAGGATACAGGCTTGATATAGTTGTTGTCTGCGGTAATAAGAAGGTTGCTATTGAATGCGATGGTGAAGGATATCACAGCAGTGAAGCTAATATCCGTCAAGATATGGAACGTCAGACAATCCTTGAACGCATTGGTTGGCGTTTTATCCGTATTCGTGGGAGTGAGTATTTCCGTGATCCGGAAAAAACGATGGATCGTGTTATAATTGAGCTTAATAAATACGGGATTGATCCTGAAGATCAGAACGTCAATACCGCGGAACCAAGAACGTCTGAATTGTTGCATAGAGTTAAATTGCGTGCAGAAGAAATCCTTCGCAGTTTTGCTTCGTCGGTTCCATATAGAGCGAATATGATAACACTTGAATTTGCCTTGTCTGGTCAAGAAAAAAAAGAAAGCACAATTGTTTCTGAAAACAATCAAGATAAAAAGACAGGGGGACTTTCTTCGCAACTTATGACTGAGTTAAATACTGATACTCCAAAGACATCCACCATAATTGCGGATACAACGATCCCTGATTTGTCAGGTGAACAGAGCATACAAAAGAATAAATCAAAAGAACAAAAGCCAGAGAAGATCGATTCATTTACATATGATAACCTTTCCAAGGATCAGCCAAAGAAAAAGGCAAAGGAACAAGAGCAGGAAAAAGATTCTTTGCAACACTCATCGGAAGCGACCTCAATAATTCAGAATGTGCAGAAGAAAGCAAGAGGAATATCCATTCAAGCTGAGCAACCAGAAGATGTTATATCGTTTCTTCAATCTGCTGGAGTGGAGTTTGTTGATAATAGGCCGAACCAAGGGGCACTATGGATTATAGGTGGACAGGAATTGTCTCATGTTATATCAAGCTGTAAAAAGCTGGGCATGTATTTTAAATATAAGCAAGGGGGAGGAAGAGCTACAAAAGGGCGTGACGGTTGGTGGGCAAAATAGAGAGCACCTGTTGAAGTCAATCAATTCGGAGATATTTATATCTTTGTATTGATTAAACGAAATTAACCTTTTGTATAAAAACATTTTTAATCCAAAGGAAAAGTTAAGCACAAAAGAATACGAATCATTGAAAAATGAACTTAAAATTGAAGATAAACAGGGTTGATGTAATCATTGTAATACATGGTGGAATAGGTATCTTAATAAGCCTGATAAAAAATTAACAAATAATAATTAAAACAAGAGAAATGTAGTCTTTCTCTTGTTTTAATAAAACCTATTAATTTCCAATTTCGTCATCATAAAACATATGTCTTTCTCCTTACGCATTCTTTTTTATTGACCATGAAGCTTTTATTTTTGTTGCGTAGTTAGGTCGTTTAATTGATACTTCAAAAGTATCATAAAACAAGTCCTTCGCGCAACATATTTTTAAAATTTTACTTTTAATGTTATCTCCAAATGAGTTTTGATTTATACTTTCAAATAAAGGTTCATTATCTAATTTTATGCCTTTTTCAAATGCAACTTTGTAAGTCATTTTCCTAACACGTCGGTTAATTTGTAAAGTTGTTTTAAATTCATATGGATCATATGGTATGTTTTTTATATCTAAATATCCATCTATGATTGGGTACATACCACATATGCTTAACCCATAAGAAAGGTTGAATGCTCTCTTTTTTCTTTCCAGTAATCTGGATTTATCAATAATAAAATTCCAGATTATTCTTTTGTTATTTTCTGAATTTTTCCCTGTTACATCTTTAATTATACCATCTGATTCATGCCAGAAACCAAAACTTTTAAACCTTTGATTTCTATCAATGTTAAGCAAGCTATTAAAGTCAGGGAAATAAGTGTCTTTTTTGGCATCGTTTATACTTATATCTCGTTCAAAACTTTGAAATTTCTCGATATTTAAAACTCTTATTGAAAACCTATT
>JAEZBW010000238.1 GCA_023426765.1 Bacillota bacterium | reverse complement strand
GAGGCAGACATTAACGATTATGAGCGCGGTGCCCGCTCACACCTTATGATATTCCGATACACCACCGATGTGACTGTACTGAGCGAACCAACCGTTGAGCTTTCCACCAACTCCGGAGAGAACGCGGTGTACATCGACAACCCCGGCATGGACATCGGCGATATTTTCGGTGACGGTGAAAAGGAGCTGGTGATCGGCGGCAGGCTGTTTGGACGCAAGGATGACAACAATGTTGGCCTGATCACGCTGCACTATGATCCGGAAAGCGATTCCTATCAGACAGGCCTTAAGGACAACCGCCTGTATACCTTTGTTTCAGACGAATTCAAGGCGGTTCAGAACAAGCTGGGCGTAAAATGCGTTAATTTTGATCCTTCAGCCTTCATGTCCTATGTGGTGTTGGGCGGGTTTATCTATAAATATAACCTTGAAAATGACGTGTTTGAAAAGCAAGCCGTTTACACCGTGAATAATTCCGGCCTGAAGGCGAACACCGAGGCCAAAGCAAAAAACAACCTGACCAATACCAACATCTCGAAGGACAAGACCTATATCCTTGATATGGTGACGGGGAACTTTAACGAGAACACCCTTAAAGAAATAGGAACGGACACCTCTGAGCAGCTGGCAGTGCTGCATCACAATGAATGGTACGACAGCCGCCGCGTATACGTCACCACTGTCGGCATGACGAATGGCGTGTTGTATGCCTATATGAACCAGAAGGCAAACAACAAAACAAACGGCTTGTATTACTCCATCTGCGCACCCGACATCTACGACCGGGGCCTGCAGATGGAGTTCCTGCCTGGCGAGAGCGAGTTCATATTCTCAGACCCCATGGTTGTCGCGGTGCTCGCGGCTACGCCCTATTATCAGGAGCTGATGGATGAATACGAGGCCATCGGGAATGCCAAGACACTTTTTGGAACCGAGAAGAGCCGATCAAGTTCACAAAGCCATGGGCTGTCCGTATCAGCCAGCTTTATCTGCGGATATGAGTTTTCAGTGAACCTGTTTTACGGGAAGATCGCTTCAGCCAGCTGGGAGCTGGAGGTGAGCAACGAATTTACTGCGACCTTTGAACGATACAGCTCCATCAATAAGCATATCGTGTATGAGAATTACTTTAATCAAAATGCGGTCATCGTGTCGGCCATACCTTACGACTGTTATTATTTCAAAGTGACCAACACGCAGACCGGGGCTTCCGAAAATACAAAGATCATGGTGCCCTTCTCTCCGGTGACAAGGATCATGTCCATGACCTCCTACGAAAAGGCTGCGGCAGGTATCTCCGCTATCCCGAAGGTGTCGGATGTTTTCACCCATACCATCGGTGACCCGCGCACTTACCCCAGAAACAGAACCGGTCTTTCCAACATTGAGGATGCCGAGGTATTGCTGGGAATGAGTGGTGACGACTACGGTAATTTCTCAGGCGTTGGCATCGGCAACAACGTGACCGAACAGAGCATCTCCATCACCCAGGGTAAGTCCCGCACGCTGGAGAACAAGCTTGAAGTGAAATTCACCATGACGGGCGGCGGCGGAGGTTTCTACATCGGCGGCAGCGCAGCCCTGGGATATACATACAGCAGCACCAAAGCCAACGAGGAGACTGTGATGTACTCCGGCTCGGTGGCAGGGCTTCCCGAGAACCGTGAGGCATACACCTATAAATGGTGTATGACGGCCTATCCCTATGACCTGACTGCGGGCTCATCCACCCAGCGCTGCATGGTCATCGGTTATCTGTGCCAGCCGGTGGGAGCGAATTACCCGCCCGCCCCGGTGAAAAACTTCAGGGTTTCGGGGAGAAACGCCACAGGGATTACACTGAAATGGGATGCACCGGTTACCGACAATGTCGATCAGCGCGGCCTGCCCAACGGCTATGCAATTTACCGTGCCGACTCGGCCGACGGCGAATACACCCGGCTGGCCACACTTACAGGACGGACCAACACCACCTGGACCGACAATAATGCACCCGCAAACACCACCTGTTATTATAAACTGGTTGCTTCCAATACCCGCGAGTCCACTCCGGTTATACTGGAAGTTCCACGCCTTAAGGTTACGGGGATGGCGCTGAAAGATGCACCCAACCTCTTCTATGGAGATGGAGCGCAGCTTGATCTGTCCAATCTCGCGGTGACCCTGACCGATGAAAACGGGGATACGCGGGATGTGTCATTTGCCGACTTTGCAGACGATTTCCTGGTAAGCATCACAGATGGATCCACGCTGAACACAGCTCAGTCCGGAAGCCGGCTTACCGTTACCTATATTCCCGACGGTATCACGCTGGATATTGGCACATTGAACATCAGTACCGAATCGGCATATGATATCGGGCTTACCGCTTCCTTCACGGTGGGGACTACTCAGAATGCGACAGTTCTCCAGGCGGGTAAAGCTGTCAGTGCTTCCGCATCGCTGAAAAACAATACCTCGACTTCCCAGTCGGTGCTTGTCATTCTGGCGATGTACAGCGACAAGGGCACGATGGTTGCTTCCAGCACAAAAGCCGCCACTGTTGGTGCAGGCGCAACCTCGGATGTAACCTTCACAAGCGCTTTCACCGTACCCGCATCGTCGACGGGTTATACCGTCAAGCTTTTTGTCTGGGACGGCACAAGCCTGAACGACACGAAGCAAATCCCGAAGTCCAATGTCATCACCTTGCATTGACGGCTGAAGGATGAGAGGAGGCCTTTGATTGAAACGGAAAGTGGTATTCCTGTGTTTTATTTTATTATTGTTTTCCATGGCTGTTGCAGCCAGCGCTGAAGAACTCAGTTCTGTCTCGGCGACGGTAAACAGTGAGGGGCTCGTCACTATCAGCGGAAAGATTAGCGAAGGTGCCGGCCGGATGGTGAATATTATGGTGCATGACCCAAACGGCAGCCTGAATTACATGAACACCTGCCTTAGTGGTAACGACGGCCTTTTCAGAGTTTCCTATGTTATGGTGAACGCCGATGGAGGTGAATATACTGTAACGATCGGTACAAAGGGCGCAGTAAATGTCGCTGCTGCTTCATTCGTCCATTCAGCGAAAAACTGTGATGTAACAGCTATTCTTGAGGACGGGATTGTTAAGGTTGCTGGTACTGCCGGAACAGAAGCCGGGCGGATGATAGCCGTCAGAATTACAGCACCAAACAGCGCAACTGAGTACATTGGAAATGTTACAAGCGGTAATGGAGGTGTCTTTGGGTTTTCCTATGCCCTTGCAAACACGCAAACAGGAAAATATACAGTATATGCAGGTGTTTCCGGTACGAAGACGCCGGCTGTCTGTTATTTTCTGGCCGGTGTACAGGCCGATATCAAAGCCAAAATAGACGATCAGAAGCTTGTAACTGTGGAAGGAACCGTAAGCGCTCCTGAGAAACCGGTGTCCGTGCGGATCACCGACCCCAAAGGAAATACCGAATACCTCAGCGGAGTTTTTTCAAAAGCCGATGGTACATTTTCGCTGTCCTTTACAATGACAAATGAGGAAAAGGGGAGATATAAGGTTTCTGTCAGCTGCGGCAGCCTTGAGACGCCGGTGACGGCAGAATTTGTTTATGGCAAAGGGCTTCAGAATCTGCAGCTGAACAATCCCTCCACTTCCTATACCCCAGCGTTTGAAAGCAATCATAAAGAATACTCTGCAAACGTATCTTATACAACCGAAAGCATCAGCATTAAAGCCTTTGCAATGGACGCAGCCGCGAAGGTTATCATAAACGGCAGCCAGGTGACAAACGGAACAGCCTCCGCTCCCATCAGCCTGAAAGTAGGTTTGAATACGTTACAGGTGCAGGTGATTGAAAAGGATGGCAGAGAAACGTCATACAACATCCATATTACAAGAGAAAAAGCTCCGCCGCCTGCTTTATCGGGCAATGCAAATCTGAGCGCTCTGTCGCTGAGCAGCGGCGCCCTGAACGAAGTTTTCACCGCAGGTGTGACCCAATATACCGCAATTGTGCCCAACGGAACAAGCAGCGTAACGGTGTTTTACACCGTCGCTGATAACACGGCTTCAGTAGCGGTCAGTGGTGCGTCGCCGCTTCGCGTCGGTGCGAATACCGTAACTGTAACGGTTACAGCGCAGAACGGCTCGGTTAAAGTATATACGATCACCGTAACCCGTGCTCCGTCCGGCAATGCATTCCTGAGAAGCCTGACTGTCAGCCCTGGAACCCTGAGTTCCGCTTTCAGCCCGGTTGTTTCCTCCTATACGGTCAACACCGGCAATGCTGTGTCTGCGATCACCATTACGCCTACTGCCTGGGATACAACCGCGAGAATAACCGTGAACGGTATAACTGTCAGAAGCGGAAGCGCCTCAGAAACGATCCCCATCAATGTGGGCAATAACTATGTACCGGTTGTGGTGACCGCAGAGGACGGAAGTGAAACCACCTATGTGCTGACAGTTGTCCGTGCAATGTCCGGTAATGCGAACCTCAGTAGCATTACTGCCAACGAGGGCACTCTAAACCCAGCTTTCACGTCGTCCACAACAAATTATACTGTTACTGTTGACAACAGTGTTACCAGTATTACGCTGGGCATTACTACCGACGACGAACATGCAACATTTACAGTAAACGGGGCACATGGTTATGACAATAGCCGTCCATATACCGAACATAACCTGAATGTCGGCCAAACAGCCGTTACTATCGCTGTCACAGCGCAGGACGGAACCGTTAAAACCTATACGGTCACCATCATCCGGCAGAGTTCCTCCAACGCGAACTTAAGCGACATCGGTCTCAGCCGGGGCGTGATAGCGGGCTTTAACCCGAATGTGACGGATTATACGGTTCAGGTGGATCATGTTGATTCGTATATCCGGGTAACGCCGTATGCCGAAAATGCACTGGCAGTGATTCGGGTGAATGGATCTGTTGTCGCGTCCGGGGGAACCAGCAATCCCATTGATTTAGCTTATGGCAGCAACGCTGTTTCCATCCAGGTAATCGCTCCCGACGGGGTGAGTGAAAAAACTTATCACCTTACGGTTAACCGGGCATATAACCTGAACCTCAGTGCGCTGACGCTCAGAAGCAGCCCCGGCGACGGCAGCATTAACCTGACGCCCTCAGGTACGAACAACTATACCGCCGGTGTAGTTAACAGTGTGACCGGCGTCACAGTGACGCCCACCGCACAGGCGGCAGGAACGACTGTTATCCGGGTGAATGGCAATATCGTCTCCAGCGGCAGTGCGTCGCAGCCTGTAAGCCTGAACGTAGGGGAAAACACAATAACCGTGACGCTTACTGCGCCGGACAATACTTCAAAAACTTATACGATCGTGGTTACACGGGCTGCCTTTATCGATGCCAGTCTAAGCAGCCTGGTTCTCAGTGCGGGAGAGCTTACCTTTAGCTCGTCAACAACTTACTACGAGGTTGAGGTACCGAATACCGCCGGAACCATTACCGTGACACCCACAACCACCGATCCCAGTGCCACGGTGACCGTGAACGATCAGGCTGCACCGGCAGCGGTGAACCTTGAGTTCGGAATAAACAACCTGATTACAGTCAGAGTGACCGCCCGGAATGGAACCACGACGCAAAACTACATTATAAGGGTGAATCGCCCGCTCTCGACAGATGCCACCCTCAGTGCCTTGACAGTCAGCGCCGGAAGCCTGAGTCCGTTGTTCTCGCCTTCGGTTACGAACTATACGGTAAATGTGGACCACAGCACAGACAGCATCACCATAACACCCATAGCGAATAACCCCAATTACTACCGGATCCATGTGGACGGAACGGCGGTCTCCAGCGGCAGCGCTTCAAGTCCAATCGGCCTGCCTGTTGGAAGCAAAACGATCACGATCAGGGTCTGGCCGCAAACCGGGGCCTATAAGGACTATACGGTGACCTTTGTCCGCACCGGTTCGAGCAATGCAAACCTGAGCGCTCTGACGCTCAACCCCGGTGGCTTGAACGAGAGTTTTTCTTCAGATGTGACCGAATATACCGCGGATGTGCCAAACGGAACAAGCAGCGTTTCGATGAATTACACCGTTGCCGACAACACGGCAACTGTAACAGTCAGCGGTGCGGCATCGCTTAGTGTAGGTGCTAATACTGTAACAGTAACGGTTACAGCACAAAATGGTTCTTCTAAAGTATATACTATCATCGTAACCCGCGCTCCGTCCGGTAATGCAAACCTGAACAGCCTGACGCTCAGCACGGGAACTCTGAATCCGGCATTTTCCACAGGAGTGACCGAATATACCGCGGATGTACCAAACGAAACGAGTAGCGTTACAGTGGATTACACAGTTGCAGACAACACCGCAACTGTAGAAGTCAGTGGCGCAGCGTCGCTCAGTGTAGGTGATAATACCATAACCGTAACGGTTACAGCACAAAACGGCTCACCGAAAGTATATACGATCACCGTAACCCGTGCTCCATCCAGCAATACAAATCTGAACAGCCTTACACTCAGTACGGGCAGGGTGAGTCCGGCATTTTCCT
>JAEZBW010000691.1 GCA_023426765.1 Bacillota bacterium | reverse complement strand
GGGATATTGTGGCGATGAAGGGACGCTTCCATTATTATGAAGGCTGGAATATGAATGAAGTGGTTTTCCCGCTGCGCATCTTCAAGCTTCTGGGGGTTGAGAACCTGATTCTGACCAATGCGGCAGGCGGAATCAACACCCAGTTTAAACCGGGGGATCTGATGCTGATCAAGGATCATATCGGCTTCCTGGCAGACAGTCCGCTCCGGGGTACAAACATGGATCAGTTCGGGCCGCGTTTTCCCGACATGTCCCAGATATATGACCGCGAAATGGTGGAGGTTGCGGCCGAATGCGCCTTCAGGCTCCATTATGAAATACGCAGGGGTGTATATGCCTACGCAAAAGGCCCGTCCTTTGAAACTCCCGCCGAAATCAGGGCATTCCGCACGCTTGGGGCGGATGCCGTGGGAATGTCAACCGTACCGGAGGCGATTACGGCCCGTCATATGGGCATCAAGGTATTGGGCATTTCCTGCATTACCAATATGGCAGCCGGCGTTCTGGATCAGACACTGAACCATGAAGAGGTGATGGAAACAGGCAGAATGGTGGAAGAGAAATTTGCCACGCTGGTCACTGAAATCGTAAAAAACTGGCCTTAAGTGAAAATGAAAAGCGGGATTTTCCCGCTTTTATCATTTTCGCCGTTTTTGTTTCGGTAAGGCAGTTCTCCTCACTGAAATCCCGATGTTCAACATTTACTAAACGATTTCATCGGGCTGTAAGCTGTGCTTTCCTATTTCTGTTCAGTTTAATTTTTCGAAACACCGAGGATACAATCAGGATACTGAAAGCGATCAGGCTTGCCTTTGCGACGGCTGAAACACCAAAGGATGTAGCGGCGGAATAATCTGCTTCGGTAAGCGACTGAATGGTGCGATAGGCGTCCACTCCGGGGACAAGAGGAAAAACACCCGGTATGGAGAAAATCGTGGAGGGGGTTTTACGAATACGGGCCATCACCTCGCTGTAGATGGCCACAGCAGCGGTACCCAAAAACACCGATATCAAAGCCGCGTTCGGGTACATAGCCAGAAGCCAGTCGTTTATAAGCCTGCCAAGCAGGCCTGCAAGACCGGCCCAAAGCAGGTTTTTCCTTTCGACATTGATCAATACGGCAGGGCAAAGGCTTCCAATAAAGGCGACAATAATCCGTGTCATCATAACCTCCCAAATTGTCAAAACAAGCGCGGTACAATCGAAATGGCCAATCCGGCGCCCATACCGATGGCCAGAACGGTTAATATGGCATCACCCAGACGGGTCAGTCCGCTGACCAGATCTCCGGCCAGCAAATCACGCACACCGTTTGTCATGGACATTCCCGGCAGATACAGCATCACTGACGAAATAATCATGATATAAACATGGGTGCCTGTCACCACCAGCGGCGATAACAGGACGAGAAAGCTGCAGATAAACCCGACGGAAAAAAAGGTGAGGAAGGGCAGGTAACCCGAGCGGACCATTCTTAAATTCAGCAGGTAAACAACAGCTCCAATTCCAAACACCACAAGTGCGTCCTTCAGGCTTCCGCCAAACAGCAGCGCATATGCAAAGGTCACCGTAGCCGCACAGATTAAACGCAGCCATGCAGGATAATACCGGGAAGCCTTTATCTCTTCAAGCTGCCGGGAAGCTTCTTCAAAGGAAATCGGATGAGAGGCCAGGTTTCTTGAAAATGTATTAATGCGATCGATCTTAGTTAAATCCAGCGTTCGTACCTTGATTCTGCGTACGGAGGTCTCGGTTTCATCCTGCGGTGAACGCACCGTCAGAAAAATCCCTGTCGGAAGCACAATGGTTTCACAGGAGAACCCGAAACCGTTGCAGATTTTTGAGATGCTTTCTTCCACCCGATAAGTTTCCGCACCGTTACGCAGCAGAATTTCACCGGCTTCCATTGCAATATTCAACACAGCCTGAAGTTCCATAGACATATCCTGTTCAATCCACCCATTTTCATGCATCTGCCTGAAGCATCCGCCAATAGTTTCCCAACATACTTTTATACTCACATTATACCACCGGCAGCAGATTCAAACACGGAATTCTCATAGTCACAAGTTAGTTCCAGTTGACTTTAAAGATCATTGAACATGAAGTGTTTTTAACTGTACATGATTGTAAAATTCCTTGAACTTCCCAATTCCAGGTGATATAATGAGGTTGTTTCAAACAGGGTCTGGGGTCATGGCTCGCAGACCTGCAACCATAAAATCTAAATTGTTAAAAACCGCTGCTGCGGTAAAAATATCAAGTGTGTTTCCATGTCTGAAAAATCACCTGTAAGGAGAGAAAATGATGATGAAGAGTATTGTTCGCGATATCGGCCTGGCACCGTCGGGAAAACAGAAAATTGAATGGGTTCGGAAGTTTATGCCTATCTTAAGCCATTTAGAGCAGGAGTTCAAAAAAACCAGGCCCCTGGAAGGGGTCAAGGTATCTCTTTCAATACACCTGGAAGCCAAAACAGCTTATCTTTCCAAGGTTCTTGCCGCAGCAGGGGCGCAAATGGCCGTTACCGGCAGCAATCCGCTGTCCACGCAGGATGACGTGGCTGCTGCACTGGCGGCGGATGGTATTGATGTTTACGCCTGGTATGATGCGAAGCCCGAAGAATATCAGATGCATATTGATCGCACGCTGGATTTCGGGCCCCAAATCATCATCGATGACGGAGGGGATTTGATTCACGCACTCCACACACGTAAACAGCACCTGCTGAATGGTGTTTACGGGGGCTGTGAGGAAACCACAACCGGAATTTTGCGGCTTTTGGCCATGGAAAAGCAGGGGGTTCTGAAAATTCCGATGATGGCTGTGAACAATGCCATGTGCAAGCATCTGTTTGATAATCGGTATGGAACGGGTCAATCGGTATGGGATGGCATCAACCGCACGACAAACCTGAACGTAGCCGGGAAAACCGTTGTTGTTGCAGGGTATGGCTGGTGCGGTAAGGGTATTGCGCTTCGTGCGAAAGGCCTGGGGGCACGTGTGATTGTTACGGAAGTTGATCCGGTAAAGGCCATAGAAGCCGTCATGGACGGCCACCGTGTAATGACGATGGACGAAGCCTGTGAACTGGGAGATATCTTTGTCACCGTGACCGGCTGTGAAAAAGTCATCGTCGGCCGGCATATGGAGAAGATGAAAGATGGTGCTGTTTTATGCAATGCAGGCCATTTCAACGTGGAAGTCTGCCTTCCCGATCTGGAAGCGCTGGCCGTTGAAATATCCGAATCCAGAAAGAATATCACGGGCTACACCATGAAGGACGGCCGCGTGCTGTATCTGCTGGGGGAAGGAAGACTGGTCAACCTTGCCTGCGGCGATGGCCATCCGGCCGAAATTATGGATATGAGCTTTGCAGTTCAGGCTTTTGCAGCACTATACATCTTAAATCATCATCAGGAGCTTCAGCCGGGTGTTTTTGAAATTCCCGAGGAGATCGACCGGAAAATCGCATTTCAAAAACTGTCTTCGCTGGGGGTCACCATCGACAGCTTAACCGAGGAGCAAAACCGATACATTCACAGCTGGAATGCCTGAAATCCGTTTTCGGGCTGCCGGCAGAGGTTTTCACCTTTACAATAATGAGGTTAACGGGGGTATGGAGTTGGACAAGGAAATATTGAACATGGAAGAAGCGGCAGAGCTTTTTGGCGTCAGTATAAAAACCTTTATCAAGCTTCTGCGGGAGGAAAATGTGCCGGCCAGGAAAATAGGCCGCGAATGGCGTTTTTCAAAAGGCGCTCTTGTGGCATGGCTTTCACAGGGAAGCTCTAAAACGTATTCTTCCAGTGAGCAGGATACGCGGCAGTTCTTCGAGCAGGTCGCTGCGAAATGGGAGGAAATGAGCGCACAGCTGTACGACCGTTCCATCATCAGCAAGCTCCTGGATTCCAGCCTTCTCACCGCAGAAATGACGGTACTGGATTACGGCGCGGGGGATGGTTACATCTCCCGGGGCATTGCTTCACAGGTTGAAAAGATCATCGCCATGGATATGTCCGGATCGATGCTCGATGAGCTGGAAAGAAAGGCAAAGGCTCAGGGTGTCTCCAATATCCTCACGGTGGAGTGCGAAGAAAGTGAGGTTCCCTTCCGCGATGAAAAGGTTGACCTCGTATGCGCTTCGATGATTCTGCATCATGTGGAGCTGCCCAAAAATATCATTTCAGAGTTCTACCGGGTGCTGAAGCCCGATGGGATATTGTTTATCGCAGATCTTCTGCCCCATGATGATGAAGAATTCCGGAAAAGCATGCATGATTATCACCGGGGGCTGAACCCCATTGCGCTGGAGCAGTGGCTGCTGGACGTGGGGTTTGGCGGCCTGAACATTGAAAAGCTGCCCGATGCGGGGAAGGGTGATAAAAACATATTCGTTCTGACCGCTGTGAAGGTTAATCCGACATGATATGGGGTTTTGCCTTCGCGGCCATTGTAATCCTGTTCATATTCGTCCGGATCACAAAGAACCGCCGGCAGAACGTGCCGCAGGCAGATCCGAAGCCTGTTCCCACCGGCAATGTCAGCGTATTTATGGACAAAAAAGGCAATTTGCACATTATCCCTTTTTCCATGGACAAGCTGAAACGCGGCAGGGCATCCGACAATCCTGTCATGCTGAATGCGCCCTGTTCCCTGGAGGAAATCGGAAATGCCGTCAGAAAGGGCTTTGAGCTGTCCGATACGGGTAAAAACCTGTCCAGTGAGGAACTGATGAAGAGCCTCGGTTTTTATGACTGGAAGGATTACTCCAGGGAGAAAAAAAGCGTATCGGTCACCTGTAAAAACGGGGAGGTCGTCCTGAACTCCACCATACGCCGGCCGGACGGATCGTATGTGTTCCGAATACAGGGTTATGAGCGGGTGCTTCCCGACAAATTATCCGATTCAGCTTTAGGCAGCGCGGTTTTGGAATTGATGAAATTTTCCCGATAGGGCCGGGCGGACAGGCTTTCAGCATACACGAATCCCGTCTCCCGTTCCCGGTATTGTAAGCCGGGGCAGTCTGCCGAACTGCAGCACCGGATGAACAAAAGAAAAGGGTGGGGAAAATGGGCGAAAAGAAAAAAATTAAGGAAGAGGATCTTTACGCGCCGGTACGCAGCTATTTCGAAGATCTGGGTTATACGGTGAACGGAGAGGTGCTGCACTGTGATGTAACCGCGGTGAAGGAGAAGGTGCTTGTAGTCATCGAAATGAAAACAAGCCTGAACCTGGATGTGATCCTCCAGGCCGTACAACGCCAGAAGGTCGCTGATTTTGCCTATATTGCCGTGCCCAAAAACAGTAATATCATGCGAAGAAAAAGATGGCAAAATATCTGCCACCTTTTAAAAAGGCTTGAATTAGGCCTGTTGCTGGTTACGCTGCGAAAACGGGATTCGTTTGTGGAAGAAGCCCTTCAGCCGGTACCTTTTGACCGGGCAAAAAGCATCACGTCGGCGCAGCGCAGAAGAAAGGCGATGATTCATGAAATCCATGAAAGGCACGGGGACTATAATACCGGGGGAAGCACCCGTAAAAAGCTGGTCACATCCTACCGGGAATTTGCGATTCAAATCGCGGTCATTTTAAAGGAATATGGCCCATGCGCCGTTAAGAGGATACGGGAAGTTGGAAAGCTGCCCAAAAAAACGGGAACGATTCTGCTGAAAAACTATTATGGCTGGTTTGAAAAGGAAAGCCGCGGAGTTTACGGGCTTACCGGGAAAGCTCTGGCTGAACTGGAAAGCTACCGCGAA
>JAEZBW010000667.1 GCA_023426765.1 Bacillota bacterium | reverse complement strand
GCCCCCGGCGGCCCAGGCCGCCAAGGCCCCGCTCCCGGATGCGGGGCGCTGTTTTCGTTTGGCCCCCGGCCGCCGGGTGGCCGCCAAGGAGTCGCCATGCCCGTTGTCTCCCTGTTTCACGGCGCGTTCTGCCAGGAAAAAGCCGTGGCCGACGCGCTGGCCTCGGCCGCCGATCTCGTTGTCGTCACGGACGAGGAGATCATTCGCGAAGCCGGGGAGCGCTCGGGCCTTGGGCCGGCCGCCGTGGCCCGGGCCTTTGCCGCCAAGGTCTCGGTCTTTGACCGCTTCACCCACGAAACCAACCACGCCATGGCCTGGCTGCGCCTGATCCTGGCCGAACGGCTGGCCGGAAGCGATTCGCTGCTTCTGGTCGGCGGCTGCGCCCTGCTGCCGCCGCGCGCCATCGGCCACATCCTGCGGGCCTGCCTGATCGCCGACGCCTCGGCCAGACGACGCCTGGCCGCCGAGGCCGGCCACGACGCCCAGACCGCGCGCAAGCTTGTGGCTGAAGCCGACGCCGACCGGGCCGCCTTCTCCGCCCGGGCCACGGGGACGGCCGACCCCTGGGACCCCATGCTCTTCGACATGGTGCTGCCCATGGACAAGCTGCCCCCGCAAGCCGCCGTGGACTGCCTTGTCGGGCACCTTGGCGACGCCGCCGTGCAGCCCACCAACGCCACCCAGGCCGCCGCGGCCGATTTTCTCCTGGCCGCCAAGGTCCAGACCGCCCTGGCCGCCAAGGGGCACGACGTGCGCGTGTCCGCCCACGACGGGCTGGCGAGCCTGACCATCGAGCGCAAGGTGCTGCTGTTGTCGAGCCTGGAACGCGAACTGCGGGCCATCGCCGCCGCCGTGCCCGGGGTGGACGAGGTGCTGGTCAAGGTGGGCAAGGGCTTTTACCAGTCCGACATTTATCGCCGGGCGGATTTCGACATGCCGTCCCGGGTGCTGCTCGTCGACGACGAGCGGGATTTCGTCCAGACCCTGTCCGACCGCCTGAGCCTGCGCCAGGTCGGAGTCCACGCCGTGTTCGACGGCGAGACGGCCCTGGCCGCCGTGACCGGAGAGGCCCCGGACGTGCTGGTGCTGGACCTGCGGCTGCCGGGCCTAAACGGCGTCGAGGCCCTGCGCCGGGCCAAGGCCGCCCGGCCCGACCTGGAAGTGGTGGTGCTTTCGGGGGCGGCCGGCCCCGGGGAACGCCAGGCCTGCCTGGCGCTGGGCGCGTTCGCCGTGCTGGACAAGCCGGCCGACGTCGACGCCCTGGCCGAGGTTCTGCGCCAGGCCGGAAAAAAGGCCCGGGCCAACCAGTCGGCCGCCGCAGCCGGCAAGTGAGACCAAAGGAGCCTCACCCATGCCGCGGACACTGCCCCGGGCCTTTCTCGCCAATGCGCTCGGCAACGCGCCGGACTGGTATAAGCTGACCATCCTTGCCTTTCTGGTCGTCAATCCCATCCTGCTGACCACGGCCGGCCCCTTTGCCGCCGGCTGGCTGCTCATTGGCGAGTTCATCTTCACCCTGGCCATGGCCCTGTCCTGCTATCCGCTGCCGGCCGGCGGCCTGCTCGCCCTGGAGGCCGTGCTCCTGGGACTGACCACAGCCCAGGCCCTCTACGACGAGGCGGCCCACAATTTCCCGGTGATCCTGCTTTTGATCTTCATGGTGGCCGGCATCCACTTCATGAAGGACATGCTCCAGTACGTGTTCACCAAGCTCCTCATGAAGGTGCGAGGCAAGATTGCCCTGTCGCTCGTTTTCTGCTTCGCCGGCGCTTTTCTCTCGGCCTTCCTCGACGCGCTCACCGTCACCGCCGTCATCATGGCCGTGGCCTACGGCTTCTACGAGGTCTACCACCGCCACGCCTCGGCCGGAAAATGCCGGCTGGGCGAGGAAGCCGCCCTGGACGAGGCCTGCCGCCGGGATCTGGCCCAGTTTCGCGGCTTTTTGCGCAATCTCATGATGCACGGCGCGGTGGGCACGGCCCTGGGCGGGGTGTGCACCCTGGTCGGCGAGCCGCAAAACCTGCTCATTGCCCACGAAATGGGCTGGCATTTCGGGGAGTTTTTTCTCAAGGTCGCGCCGGTGTCCATGCCGGTGCTGTTCGTGGGCCTGGCCACCACCGTCCTGGTCGAGCGGTTCGCCCTGTGCGGCTACGGCTTCAAGCTGCCGGCCGAGGTGCGCGGGGTGCTGGCCGCCGAGGACGCCCGACGCGACGCGGCCATGACCCGACGCCAACGGGCCAACCTCTACGTCCAGGGCGCGGCCGCCGTCTATCTCGTGGCCGCCCTGGCCCTGCACCTGGCCGAGGTCGGGGTCATCGGCCTGTCCATAATCATCCTGCTGACCGCCTTTTGCGGCGTGACCGAAGAGCACCGCATCGGCCACGCCTTTGTCGAGGCCCTGCCCTTTACCGCCCTGCTCGTGGTCTTTTTCGCCGTGGTGGCGGTCATCCACGACCAGCACCTGTTCGCTCCGGTCACCAACTTCGTGCTCTCGCTGTCCGGCCGCGCCCAGACCGCCGCCTACTACCTGGCCAACGGCCTGCTCTCCATGATCAGCGACAACGTGTTCGTGGCCACGGTCTACATCACCGAGACCAAGGCCCATTTCGCCGCCCTCCTCGACGCCGTGCCCGACCTTGGCCTGTCCGGGGCCGATTTCCTGGCCCGTGCGGCCGATCCGGCCGTGGGCCGGCAGGCCGCCCTGGCCGGACTGCCGGCAGCCGCCCAGCCGGCCGTGGCCGAGGCCCTGGCCCATTTCGACCGGCTGGCCGTGGCCATCAACACCGGCACCAACATCCCCAGCGTGGCCACGCCCAACGGCCAGGCCGCCTTCCTGTTCCTGCTGACCTCGGCCCTGGCTCCGCTCATCCGCCTGTCCTACGGCGAGATGGTCCGGCAGGCCCTGCCTTACACCATCACCATGAGTCTGTCGGGACTGGCCGCCGTCTGGCTGTTTCTGTAAGGCGCCGCCAGTCGAACCAATCCCCTTGCCACGCCCCGGCCGCCGAGGCTATGGTTTCTTATGCTGCGGGGTCCGTGCCGCCCGGGCCGGCCCCCTTTCGCAGCGCTGAGGAGACGTTTCCCGCATGGTCAAGGCCAGCCTCAGGACGGTGATCTGCGCCGCCATCGCCCTGGTGGGCGCCGCCCTGGCCACGCTGCCGGCCGGCCTGCTCATCTACGGGGCCCAGGCCGACCGTTACGCCGCCGAAAAACGCGCCGAAGCGAGCCTGCTGTTGTCCGAAACCCGGCTCACCCTGGACGCCGCCCTGGCCGGCCGCTTAGTCATCCTGCGCGCCCTGGCCGCCCTGGCCGCCGCCCGGCCGGAAGTGAACGAAAAGGACTTTTCCGTCTTTGCCTCGGGACTGGCCGACGGCCTGCCCGACGTGCGCTCCCTGCAGCTCGCCCGCGATCTCACCGTTTCCCACCTCTACCCGACCATCAATAACGGCGGCGTCCTGGGCCTTCATCTGGCCGACAGCCTGCCCCGGGTCCAGATGCTGGCCCTGCGCCGAGCCATCGACAACAACGCCCCGGTCCTCGACGGCCCCGTGCCCCTGCTCCAGGGCGGCACGGGCCTCATTTTGCGCCTGCCGGTCTGGCTGCCG
Source organism: Bacillota bacterium (assembly GCA_023426765.1). Taxonomy (GTDB): domain Bacteria; phylum Bacillota; class Clostridia; order DSM-8532; family DSM-8532; genus JAAYJG01. The sequence continues at coordinate 1,275 of JAEZBW010000667.1, read as the reverse complement.
GGCGAAAACGGCGCGCCGCCCAGGCTGTGGGGCCTGGCCACGGCCATTCTCGACGCCAAGACCTTTTTCCAACTGGCCGCTCCTCCCGCCTCGGGACTGCGTCTGGCCGTGCGGGCCACCGATCCCGACACCGGGGCCACCCGGCTCCTGGCCGGCGATCCGTCCGTCTTTCGCGACGCCCCAGTCCAGGCCCATCTGGACACGCCCGGCGGGACCTGGGAACTGGCGGCCGTGCCGGCCGGCGGCTGGACGCGGCTGCCCGTGCCGCCGCCGCTTCTGGCCGGCGGTTTCGCCTCGTGGGTCGTGCTGTCGGCGGCCCTGTTCCTGCTCCTGTCCTGGCCGGCCCGGCTGGCCGAGGCCGTGGCCCGGGCCACCGCCGCCCTGGACGCCGCCAGAGACCATCTGGAGCGCACCGTGGCCGAGCGCACCGCCGCCCTGACCACGGCCAACGAGGCCCTGCGGGCCAGCGAAGCCCGCTACCAGGCCTTTATCGACGCCACCAGCGGCATGGCCTTTTTCAAGGACGAAAACCTGCGCTACCTGGTGGTCAACCGCAACCTGTGCGAATTCTACGGTCTGCCGCCCGAGGCCGTCATCGGCCGCGACGACGCCGCCGTCATGCCGCCGGAGCTGTTGGCCGAATGCCGCCGCTCGGATCTGGCCGCCCAGCAGGGGGGCGCGGTGCTCACTGCCCTGGAAACCATGGGCGATCGGGTTTTCGAGGTGCGCAAGTTTCCCGTGCCCCTGCCCGGCGGCCAGATCGGGGTCGGCGGCTACATCTACGACGTCACCGACCGTCTGGCCGGCGAAAACGCCCTGCGCAAAAGCGAGCAGGCCCTGCGCGACCTCTACGACAACGCCCCGGTCGGCATCTTCACCTCCCTGCCCACGGGCCGCTACAGCACGGTCAACGCCTGCATGGCCCGCATGTACGGCTTCGCCGCCCCCGAGGACATGCTGCGCCAAGTGACGGACATCGAAAGCCAGATGTACGTCGATCCGGCCGACCGTCGGCGGCTTCTGGACCTTTTGGAGCAACACGGCTCCCTGTCCGGCCACGAGACCCGCCGCCGCACCCGCGACGGCCGCGTCATCTGGGTGTCGCTGCACGCCCGGGCCGTGCGGGACGCCGCCGGAGCCATCCTGCGCCTGGAAGGCTTTTGCATCGACGTCACCAGCCGCAACCAGGCCGAGGAGGCCCTGGCCGAGCAGGAAAACACCCTGCGCATCATTTTCGACAACTCGCCCCTGGGGCTGGTGGCCTTCGCCCCGGAC
>JAEZBW010000657.1 GCA_023426765.1 Bacillota bacterium | reverse complement strand
CACACCAGATCATGGACGCATTCATCAAAGCCCTCCCGGAGGTATGGACACAAAAACTAAAGTTAAGCGCTTGAATGTATTAATTTATCAAGGTACACGCCAGTAATTAGGCTGGGAAAGTTGAGTATTTAAGTTTATTCAACATCATCCTGGCATATTTCAAATAAATTGCCTTCCGGATCTCTAAAATACACACACCTCATATACCATTCCTTAATTGTTTGCGGCTCTCCTATGAAACAAACACCTTTTTCTCTTAGTGTTTCATAATCCCGGTCTACATTGTCGGTTGGTATCACATAAATCACCTGATCTGTTCTGCCCGTTCCGGTCAGAGGCGTGTACCCTTCATACAAGCTTTGGTTATTGATCAAAAATATTGAAAAGCACGGTTTATCGATGCCATCTGCCTTAAATGCTGCAAATGGACCGTTCCGATCTCCCCAGAACACCTCAAATCCCAGTTTCCCCGTATAGAAGTCGAAACATTTTTGGAAGTCATTTACTAATAATCGAATACCGGTTTGTGATAGTTTCATTGTTTTTGTGCCTCCGTAACAATTTTTATTATCTCATCAATCGCAGTCTCCCAATCGCAGTCTGAAATATCGAAAACATAGGCTTGAATGGGCAGCAATTCTAATATCTGCATTTGTCGTTTTTTCCGCTCTACCTCAAAAGCAATTTGCACCTCGGTCGCCGGAGCTTGTCCACGGCTTTTCCGTGCCTGAATAAGACGTTTTCCGACATCCTTTGATGAAAGATAAAAAAGGAACGGTTGGTACGGCAACATCGCAGAAAGCAATGCTTTCAAATGTGCAGCAATCGTTTCATCGGTGGCATCGTAATTCTGTATCAAGTCATTGGCGCGGTGGTATAAAAAGCTACCATCAAAAATCGCGTAATCCACATTGCCCTGGTCTTGAAGCAAAAACCGCCGCCAGCAGTTTGCAAAAACTTGTGTGTATTGATCAATATTGATGGGATTTACAGGCTTATAAAATCCTTCATGCGATTTTAGCGCATCAAAAAGCTGGGAGTTAAAATAGGTCATTTTTCGGTCGCCATAACGAACAAGCACATAGTCAGCTTCTGAAATGCTGTTATTCATAAGAGCATATGTATCGCTCGGATAGTCCTGCAGTAATTGTGAAAATCCTGCTTTTGTCAAATAGGCGCAGTTAAACAAATCCACAGGATTGTCCGCGTCGCCTTCCAAATGACAGGCAGCCCGGAAGCCATGGTCAATTAAAGCATCACAAAGTTTCACTGCCGTGGTGGATTTGCCTACACCCGATACCCCTTCAACAAAAACGATTTTCCTCATAGCTTCCTCGCTTTCACGATAAGCGACAGCGGAAACCGCTTTGCTTTACTCGGCGCGTAATAATCCGATGAAAACTCGGCATCCCGTTCCAATATCGTTTTATCGGTTTCTTCCACCACACGCTCAACAGAAAATCCCGCAACAGAGAGGGCATTAATGTAATCCGAAAGGCGGCGGTTAAGCAGGGTGACAGGATTGCCGCGTTGTATATATGAAAACGGCTCGGCTTCATAATAACTGCCGGAAAAAATCAATTGACCGTCCTTTGCTTCTACACAGTGCATGAACGGGTGATCCCAACTGAATATGAAAACCCCGCCGGATTTGAGATAGGAAGCAATAAGGTTGAATGTACCCTGTAAATCCACCGTCCAGCCGATGGCGTAGATAGAGTAAACAACATCGAAATAGCCTTGCGGCAAGCCGGGGTTTTGCTCCATTGGAGAACAGAACAGTTTGGCATTATAGGCATTATCCTGCAAGTATTTTCTAGCGTTTTCAAGCTGACGGTCGGATATATCCAGCCCCCATAATTCAGTTGAACCGTGGTCGCCGCACCATTTCAAGGAATGACCGCTACCGCATCCGATATCAAGCACCTTCTTGCCGTTCAGGTCTGGAAACAGGTGAAGCTCATCCTCGTTAGGACATAAGCAACCGTAGGTCGGCAAAGCGGTAACACCGAACCAACTGTCAGCCATTGTATCCCATGAAGATTTGTTCTGAGAGAGTACGGAATCGGGCAGAGTGTAGATATAAAACGCCGTGTGCCGGTCGCCCTTAAAGACTTTAACCTTAACGAATGCAAAACCGTGCCGCTCATAGAAAGCGCGTAGTTTAGGGCGCAGAGCATGGGTGTCTAAGCGGAGGGTCTTTACTCTGCGTTCCGCTCCTTGCTTCTTGAAAAAATCCATCAGCGCATCAGCAATACCAGATTTACGTGCGGTTTTTGTCACCGCCAATTTATGAATAAATAGTGATTCGCCTTTTTTCACATCCGGCCAGAAGAAAGGGTCGTAATCAACTAACACCATACACCCGGAGGGTTTTCCGTCTGAATATGCAATGTAAAAGTCGCCTATTTGATAGTTCTTAGAAAGCGCGTCCCATGAAACCTCTACCGCTCCCCATAATGGCTGCTCCATCTCATTCAGCCAGTTTACCGTGTCAAGCAGTATATTCTCGATGACAGGAATATCTTCAGTTTTCGCTTGCTTTATTCTTATCTCACTCATACGCACCACTCCATAAATCCTACCGTAAATGGTAAATGCTCAAACTGCTTTGCACCCCCATCTCGGTATATTTTCATTGTCTCTCCTTGCCCGACCACTTCAAGATTAATCATATTCAGTACTCCTTAACTCGTCGGCGATAATTCCAGTCCATCAAACTTGCCCTTATACGCACA
>JAEZBW010000643.1 GCA_023426765.1 Bacillota bacterium | reverse complement strand
CATCATACCCTCTTGAGGTGACGATAAAGCTGCGCATTTCAGAAGGATAGTCAACGGGGATGCGAAGGACGATGATGGGAATGACACAGGCGATCAGAAAGAACGGGATGATCTCCCATTGGAATGTGTACCGAACGGGGTGATTTTTTTTTGCGTCCGGGTAAGGTTTTTTTATCAGGCCAACAGATTGTTTTAACAGGGCAGTCACCCCCATATACGATTATTCTCAAAAAGCCTGTTCTGAAAACAAACCTTTTGAGAATAATTCGATCCTTTATTCATCGCAGGATTCTCCCGCAGTGTGCAGCCTGGCGAGGACGATATTCATATGGCAAAAAAACAATGGGTGACAAAAACCGGGAACCCGGGCCCCGTTGAATATCCTCCGAGCCGGGAATGCCCCCGTGCATCAGTCGATTTTTACGAACTTATAGGGGGAACCGGAGACAAAGACATAGCGCCTGCCTTCCTTATCCTGGAAAACTGCGTTGTTTAAAGAACTGACCCTCTTCAGCTCAATGACATTTCCGGTGTCATCGGTGATCTGATATCGGCCTGACGTAACGTGCTGAATATCATAGCTTGAACCTTCTGCAAGAACTGCAGCAGGATCCTCTTGCAGGCTGATAAGCGCGATAATGCCTATTCCGATCACGATGATAGCCCCTAAAATGATAAACATGAGCTTTGGATTTCTATTCGAATTCATTTGTTTTCCTTCCTTTTCCATACTCTGCGGTCTATAAATGCAGGAGGAGGGCTTGACTAAATAGCCATCACTAATAAGTATACAAAAACCCCTGGTTTTGTCAACCAGGGGCTTATTAAATCTTTGTTACTCGGCCATTTTCTTATAGCCTTCGTACCTGGATTTGGCATCTTCGTAAGCCTTGGCGAACAGCTCGTCTGCAATTTCCGGGAAGGTCTTCTTCAGGGAGGTGTAACGGACTTCACCTTCCAGGAACTTCAGGAAGTCTTCCGTAGGCTCTTTGGAGTCGAGAATGAACGGATTCTTTCCTTCCTTCTTCAATTCCGGATTAAAACGCCACATATGCCAATAGCCCGAGTCAACAGCCTGCTTTGTTCTGGCCTGGGTGCGTCCCATTCCTTCGCGGATGCCATGGTTGATACAGGGTGCATACGCGATGATAAGAGAAGGACCATCATACTTTTCGGCTTCGATGACAGCTTTCAGGAACTGGTTCTTGTCGGCGCCCATGGCAACCTGTGCGACATAAACATACCCATAGGTGGCGGCAATCATGCCCAGATCCTTTTTCTTCACCTTTTTGCCGGAAGCAGCGAACTTCGCAACCGCAGCGGTCGGGGTGGACTTGGAGGACTGTCCGCCGGTATTGGAATACACTTCGGTATCAAATACCAGTACGTTGACGTTTTCGCCTGTTGCCAGAACATGATCCAAACCGCCGTAGCCGATATCGTATGCCCAACCGTCGCCGCCGAGGATCCATACCGACTTCTTGATCAGATAATCCTTCTTGTCGGCAACAACATCCACAAACTTCTTCGCTTCGGTGCTGACAGGGTTTGCTTCAATAGCGGCCAGCACATCTGCAGAGGCCTTTTTGGATGCTTCGGCGTTTTCCTTGTTGGCGATCCAGTTGTTGAATGCATCCTTCAGGGCGGCCGGGATATCCATCTCCAGCAGAGCCTTCATATTGTCTTCAATGGAGTCACGGTTCTGACGAACACCTACGGCCAAACCGTAGCCATACTCGGCATTGTCTTCAAACAGGGAGTTTGCCCATGCGGGACCCTTGCCATCCTTGTTTGTGGTGTATACCGTTGCAGGTGCAGAGCCGCCCCAGATGGAGGAACATCCGGTTGCGTTCGCAATGATCATCCTGTCACCGAACAGCTGGGTAACGACCTTGATATAGGGGGTTTCACCGCAGCCTGCGCAAGCGCCGGAGAATTCGATCAGGGGCTGAGAAAACTGGCTGCCCTTCAGGGTGTTCAAAGGCATCAGGTCATCCTTCACGGTAACATTCTTCGTAACGTAGTCCCAATTTTCAATTTGCTGCAATTGAGTTTCAAGAGGCTTCATGATCAGGGCTTTTTCCTTCGCCGGGCAGATATCGGCACAGTTGCCGCAGCCGGTACAGTCAAGAGCACTGACCTGGATTTTGTAATTCAAGCCCTTCAATTGAGCACCTATAGCGGGTTTTGTATCAAAGCCTTCAGGAGCGTTTGCTTTTTCTTCATCGGTCAGCAGGAACGGACGGATGACCGCATGCGGACATACGAAGGAACACTGGTTACATTGGATACAGTGTTCAATCTGCCATTCCGGAATGTTTACGGCGATACCGCGTTTTTCATAAGCGGAGGTGCCGCTGGGGAAGGTTCCGTCTTCTCTGCCAGCAAATGCGCTGACCGGAAGCTGGTCGCCCTTCATGGCATTCATGGGCTGCATCACATTCTTAATGAAATCGGGAAGTTCCCGGGTGTCCTGCTTGGTTACGTTGTCAGCGTTCTTCCAGCTTTCAGGAACGTTGATCTTCTTCAGCGCGTCTATGCCCTGATCAACAGCTTTATAGTTCATCTGGATGATCTTCTCACCCTTCTTGCCGTATGACTTCACGATGGAATCCTTCAGGTATTTTACAGCGTCTTCCACCGGGATAACGTCGGCCAGCTTGAAGAATGCGGCCTGCATGATCATGTTGATGCGGTTGCCAAGTCCGATCTCTTCCGCAATGTCGGTTGCATTGATCGTATAGAAATTCACATCGCCGTTTGCAATCTGGCGTTTCAGGGTTCCGGGAAGCTTGTGTTCCAGCTCTTCTTCGCTCCATTGACAGTTCAGCACGAAGGTTCCGCCTTTTTTCAGGCCGGTGATCAGATCGTAGCTGTCCACATAAGACTGATTGTGGCAGGCGATATAATCGGCTTCATCAATCAGATAAGTGGAACGGATCCTGTTCTTTCCGAAGCGCAGGTGGGAAATGGTAACACCGCCGGACTTCTTGGAGTCGTAGGAGAAATAGCCCTGAGCATACAGATCGGTTTCATCGCCGATGATCTTGATGGCGCTCTTGTTTGCGCCGACCGTACCGTCAGAACCGAGACCCCAGAACTTGCAGCGGACGGTTCCCTTGCTTTCGGCGACGATCTTTTCCTGGATGTCCAGCGAAAGGTTGGTTACGTCATCGATAATACCGATGGTGAACTGATCCTTCGGAGCGGTCTGCTTCATGTTGTCAAACACAGCTTTGATCTGGGACGGAGTGGTGTCTTTGGAACCGAGACCATAACGGCCGCCCACGATCAGGGGTTTGTTATCCCTGTTATAGAACAGGTTCCGGATATCAAGATACAAAGGTTCTCCCGGTGCGCCGGGTTCCTTGGTTCTGTCCAGAACGGTGATGCGTTTTACGCTTTCAGGCAGAACATCAAAGAAATACTTGGCCGAGAACGGACGGTACAGGTGCACTTTGACAACACCGACCTTTTCACCTCGGGCCATCAGATAATCAATGGTTTCCTCGATGGTTTCGGTGACCGAGCCCATCGCGATGATGATATGCTCTGCATCCGGTGCTCCGTAATAGTTGAAGGGCTTGTATTCCCTGCCCGTAATGTTCGATATTTCCTTCATGTATGTAGCAACGATATCGGGAACCGCATCGTAATACTTGTTCGATGCTTCCCTTGCCTGGAAGAAGATATCAGGATTTTGGGCGGTACCGCGTGTAACAGGGTGCTCCGGATTCAGGGCCCGGTTTCTGAAATCCTTCACTGCATCCCAGTCCAGCAATCGGACAAATTCGGAATAGTCGATGGTTTCAATTTTCTGCACTTCACTGGAGGTTCTGAAGCCATCAAAGAAATGCAGGAACGGTACTCTGGACTTGATAGCGGCCAGATGCGCAACGCCACCCAGATCCATAACTTCCTGAACGCTGCCGGTGGCGAGCATTGCAAAGCCTGTCTGACGGGCGGACATTACGTCTGAATGATCACCAAAAATCGACAGGGCATGGGATGCCAAAGCACGAGCACTGACATGGAAAACGCCCGGAAGCAGTTCGCCGGCTATTTTGTACATGTTGGGGATCATCAGCAGCAATCCCTGAGATGCGGTAAAGGTTGTCGTTAAAGCGCCTGCCTGCAGTGAACCGTGTACTGCGCCTGCTGCGCCGCCTTCGGATTGCATTTCGGTTACCTTCACGGTCTGACCGAAAATATTCTTCACGCCATGAGCGGACCATTCGTCAGTCTGCTCGGCCATCGTGGAAGATGGGGTGATGGGGTAAATAGCTGCCACGTCGGTAAATGCATAGGATACATAGGTTGCTGCCTGGTTACCGTCCATGGTCTTCATTTTCTTGTTGGACATCAATATTCCCTCCTATGATTAATGAATTTTGCTTCATGAAAAATGCGATGGATGCATCGGCATGTTTTCAGTGGATTAGTGTGCTGTGTGATTGTGATACCAAGGATTTAAGCAAACATAATATGTACTTTGTATACACAACTAATATTATTATACACAATAATGGCCTGAAAGCAAAGTAATTATATCATATTTTTATAGGCCGCGTGAATAGAAATTGCAAAAACATTGATAAAATTTTAACCCTTTCGAGCTCATTTTCAAAATCCTCTGTCCAAGGATGGGTAAACAAATTTAAAAATGTTTCACAATAGAGATCTCTGTTGACTTCTGTTGGTTTTACCGAATCTACCTGGTTTTAAATCGCCCGGCCGGATTCTGCGGTGAAGCTGCAGTTTAACCGATCCCAAGGTGTTCCATCAGCCTGTCAAGATATTGCTTCCGTGTGAAATTGTTCGGAAGGTTTGGCACCAGGCCAACCTTTCCATAAAAATGATGATACAGCTGCGCTTCCAGAACATCAGAGTTCACATGGTTCTTGGGATTCCTCGTTCTGCTGTAATATTCCGCCAGCAAGGCTTCTTCCTTTTGTGAAAGGATAAGGCTTCGGCGTTCAGCCGAGACCGACGGAGGTTCAGCAAGGCTGCTCTTCCTTCCCCTCACTTTTACCACAACCGTATTGGCTGCAAGATCACCAACCCTCATATATCTCCGGGTTAAAACAACACAAATGATGCCTACGGCATAAATACCCGGCAGCATGTCGCCAATGCGGATCAGATTGCGGATGAGGGAAGCTGTTGCGGAGACAGGTTCTCCATTGGCCATTATCACTTTCAGCCCGACTATTTTCTTTCCGGGCGTAGCACCCTTCATAAAAATCTCAAACAGGAAGAAATAGCCGAATTGCAAAGCAAAGGTCACCAGCAGTGCGATTACGATATACAGGGTGTTTTCCTGGACCAGCATCAGGTTCAGCGAGGTTTCTCCCGCGATTACAAGCAGGATGATGGTAATGATACCCACGACGGCACTCTGAATGGCTGTATCGATGGCAGCCGCTACACCGCGTGAACCGACGCCTGCAAGCTCGAATTCCAGAGAAACGTTCTCCGGGGTTTTTACAAAATACACATTCCTCATTTTTACTCTCCTGAGGGTGTGAACCGTAACGTTCAAATAGTTGTGAACTGCGAATGTTTTTCAGAATCATTGTAACAGATATTTCTATTTGGTAAAATAGATTCTGTAAAAAGTTGAACATTATTTTCTGTATTGGAGCAAACATGAACGAAGCTTATTTCATCCATACGCATCAGAAGACCTGGCAGGATCTGGAGGAACTCCTGAAGCAGATAACGGTAAAAAAGAAGCTGCAGAAGGACGCCGAAATGCTTCACCGTCTTTTGTTTCTATACCAGAGCACCTGCGGGCATCTGTCCATCGCGCGCACCCGTTATGGCAGCACAGGCACGACAGAGTATCTGAACAGCCTGGTGACGCGGGCGCATCAGTCCATCTATATTTCGAAACCAAACAGCCTGCTAAGGGTTCTGCGGTTTTTCACGCATGATTTTCCGTCGCTTTTGAAGAAGGAAGCGCTTTTACTGCTGCTTTCCACCGGGATTTTCATGTTTGGATTTCTGTTCAGCTTTTTCTTTACGCTGGTTCAGGAGGACTATGCGCTGTCCTTTGTACCGGCCGAGTATGTGGAAGGTGTTAAAGGAGTTGGCCAGGAGGCATCCGAAATAAACTATTCGGTGGCTTCGGTCGCCATTTTTACAAATAACATTCAGGTTGGAATTGTTGCCTTTGCCCTGGGGATAACCTTTGGCGCAGGCACCGTCTTTGTTCTGGCCAAAAACGGAATGATGGTCGGAGCCCTGGCCGGCCTGGCGATGCATGCCGGAAAGGGTTATCAGTTTTGGGCGCTGATTCTTCCCCATGGTGTTCCCGAATTGTTCTGCATTTTTATCTGCGGTGCTGCCGGCCTTCTGATTGCAAGATCCATGCTCTTTCCCGGCCTTTTATCCCGCCGGCGATCGTTTGCAGCAGGAGGGAAATCAGCGCTTCGTCTTCTTGTGGGTACCATCCCGCTGTTCGTTCTTGCCGGGCTGACCGAAGGGTATTTTACGCCGCTGCCAATCAATCCGCTTTGGAAATACATCGTTGCGGTTGTATGGTTCATCGTGCTATTGTTTTATGTGGTCATCCGAAAAAAGAATGAGACCCCTGCCATTGATTAGCAGGGGTTCCGGTAATATCACTCATTTACAGATCTTAATCAGTTATTTGTAAAGCTTCAGCATTTTTCTGTATTCTTCCAGGCGTTCCCTGCTGATGGAATTCAGCGGTTCCCGAATTCCCGAAATGATGACGCTGTCGTGGACTCCCTTTTCCAAAATACTGATCAGCTCGCTGATGTTTCTGCCGTCATCCGGATATGTAACACCATACATGTCCAGCCTGCGAACCCGCGAATAGCCAAACATACCTTCAAAGGCTTCACGAATTTTTTTCTCAACCTCGACAAGGAAGGATTTCACGGTAAACGGGCAAACGACGATAAATGTATGGTAATCGTAGCTCATGATTCTGTCTGTGTCGCGCATATCCTGCGTCAATTTGGCGTAGAATTCATGAATCAGCCCGATATGGACACCTGAAAACCTTCCCATGACAAATGAGATGGAATATTTACCCCGTACAGCCCGCTTAATCTCATGCTGCAGCGCTTCATCGGAAATGAAACCGGCCGTTCCATCCTTCTTCTGATTTACCTCTTCCTTGTTTGGTTCCTTGATCGGAATGGTTTTTATAAATTCGGTAAGCCGGGCTGAAAAGATGTCCCGGAACTGTTCTCTTTTCTCGGGTATCATGACAACGTCCTCGATGCCCGCTTTTTTGGCGCCGTTTACAAATTCGCTGCTATCCCCCGGAATGATGGCCAGCACGGGAAAACCCGCAGCATACTGTTCCTTAACATTTTTGATGAAGTTAAACTGTTCCCTGTAGTTTTCCCGCCCAATTTGTATAATGTGAAACAAGACCGTATCCTGAAAGATGTCCAGCTTTAACTGGATATCCTTTATATCCAGTCC
>JAEZBW010000642.1 GCA_023426765.1 Bacillota bacterium | reverse complement strand
GACTGATAGTAATTCTTTATAAATATCTGCATTAGTCCATTCGTTCCCGTCGCTCAACAGGCGCAACAAAGGGAGCATGATGCTTTGAAAGTCTGGAACCGACATACTTTTTTTCGCTGCTGCCCTGTTGTCTCCAAACTGTGAGGTCCTAAATCCGCGACATCATGTCGGCGTTGTGAGGACTGCGTCCCCGCGCACTCAAGCGATACCGCGTCGTCCGCCCTACCGCAGCCGCCGCCCGTAGGCGTGCCGGTTGTCGTCGCCGCCCATGATCCAGGCTGCGGCGGCAATGCCCCAGACCGCGTTGGCGACCACCACCACCACCGGCGTCAGGTTGCCGAGGTCCAGCCCCCAGTAGCCCTTGCCGAGCTGGTTCGGAAACACGATCAGCAGCTGGGCCAAGGTCGGCCCGATGCTCACCAGAAGCCCGCGCCAGAGACAGGAATTGGGCATGAAGCGCGGCGTGAAAACCAGCCCCCACAAGCCGCCCCAGACCAGACGCTGATACAGCCACGGCAAGGTCCACTCCGGGGCGATGGCCACGCCCATGGCCGCTGTCCAGCCATAGTTCCCGGCCATCCACACCAGCACGCTGTTGGCCAGGGCGCCGAACACGCCGCCGCAGAAACACAGGCTCACCCAGGCGAAAAGATTACCCATCACGTCCTCCGCGGGTCGCTATCAGTAGGGGCGGCTCAGGATGGAAAGGGAGCGCACCTTGTTGAGCAAAATATGGCTGGGGCCCACGGCGGGCAGCTCCTCGCCGGCCCGCAGCGTGGTCACCACCGCCCGGCCGATCACCAGCCGGCCGTCGCGGCCGTTCTCGCCAAAGGTCCGAAAACCCCACATGTTGTGGAACATCACCGGATGGCCCTTGTACTGGCCGACGTAGACCAGGATGTGGCCGGGCATGTAGGCCAGGGTGGCGAACGGGATGCCCTGGTTGAGGATGGTCGCCTCTTTCTGATCGCCGGGCATGTCGCCCAGGGGCACCGAACCGCCATAGGCGGCCTGGCTGGCCGAGTTGCGGGGCAGGTAGATGCCAAAGGGCGTAAACAGGTCGTGGGTGAGCGCCGAACAGTCGCGCCGGTCGTCCAGGCCGCCCCAGCCGTAGGGCTGGCGCATCATCTGGTTGCCGACGGCGGCCACGTTGCGCGGGGTCATGGGCATGGGCATGGGCACGGCCGTTCCGGCCGGCAGGCGCACGGGCTTGAGTTCGGCCATGCCCGACGCGCCGCGCACCGGCACGAGCACCGGAACGCCCCCGGACGCCGGAGGTCCGGCCAGGGGGAAGACCGCGCCGATGTCCACGCCCTGGCCAATCTCGGCGACCATGACGTTTTCGCGGACCACGGCGGCCAGACGCGGCGTGGTGAAGGCCCGCATGACGGCGTCGTCCACGTAGGCCATGTCCGCCGCCGGCATCCAGCCGTGGGTCAGGGCCGATTCGGTGTAGACCCAGGAGCCGTCGCGGCTGGAGTGGATCACGTACAGCGGCGTTCCGGGCGGCAGCGAGGTATGTTGCAGATAGTCGAAGGGATAGCCTTCCCCGGGCTGGCTCGGGTCCAGGAAACGCGGCTCGTTGGTCGGCATCCCGCGCTGGCTGGTGTTTTTGACCGTGATGGCCTTGCGCACGTTGTTGGGGAAGTTGCCCAGGCTGGCGGCGGCCAAAAGCGCTGCGGCCGACCCCGGCTCGTGGCGCACGCCCCGGGGGCCGAAGCCGGGATGCTTTTCATAGGCGTGGAAGATTTTTTCCACATCCTTGCGCTGGGGACTGGGCTTGGTCAGGTACCAGGGCTTGGTCCACTCCTTGAGAAAGCCTTCCATGCGCAAGGTGGTCTGTTCCTGGGAGAAAAGCGGCTTGTCGGCGTCGGGGCCGAGGTAGGCGCTCAGGTCCTGGGGCAGGACGCGCAGATCCTCGACCTCGCCCTGGCCCTTGGCCACGGTGGGCGCGACGGGCGGCGCGACCGGCGTTTTCGGGGCGCAGCCAAAGGACAGCAACAAAGCCAAAAGCAGGGCATACGCGGCAAGGCGCAGGCGCGTGACAGGCATGGAAAGCTCCTTGGGCCGGGCCTTGACGGCCAGCCGTGCGGCCGACTATGCGGCCCGCAGGAGGGTAGACGTTGACGCGCGCGAATACAAGTCCCAAGCCGTCTTCCGGGCCGGTCCGGGAGCGCCCGGCCAGACGTCGGCCGCCCTTTGACGCGGCCGGCGCGGCCGCTTTGGCCGCCGCCCGTTTGCCGCGCCCCATGCCGGTGGCGGTGCGGGAAAACGCCCGGGCCAAGAACGTGGTCTTGCGCCTGATCCCCGGCCAGGGGCTGGTCATTACCGCGCCGGTCGGGCTGCCGCCCGCGCGCCTGGCCGAGGCGGTCGGGGCCAGGAGCGCCTGGATCACCGCGACCTGGGACCGGCTGGCCGCCGAGGGTCGCCCGCCCGAGCCGGGGCAACCCTGTTTGCGTCCTGATAAAATCGTGCTCACGGCCTTTGACCGGCAGTGGGACGTGGCCTATGCCGCGCGCCAGTGCGACGGCTGTCTGCTGACGGTGCGGGGGCCGGAGTCCCTGCTGGTGTCCGGAGCGGTTAACGACATGGCGGCCGTGGCCGGCGCGCTGACCCTGTTTTGCCGCGACCGGGGCGGGGCGCTTTTAAAAGACGCCCTGACCCGGGTCAGCCGGGAGACGGGGCTGCCCTACGCCGGGGCGACCATCCGCGCCCAGCGCACCCGCTGGGGCAGCTG
>JAEZBW010000552.1 GCA_023426765.1 Bacillota bacterium | reverse complement strand
CATAGTGTCAATAATATAATTCCATATTCTGTATACCGGAAGTCGGTTCTGAATGACGGTTTTTGTTTGGTGTATGTTTTTCAGCCGGTAACTGTTAACCTTTCTGTAACCATTTTTCAAATTCTCGTAACATTTCCCGAACCCCATTGCTTTACAATGAGGGTATCCTAAAAAAATATGATTTTCAGCCGGTTCGGGTGGAACCAGCCGCCCGGCCGGCGCAGTTTTCTTTTTGCGGGGTATGATAGAACATCCTGATAAGGAGCATACATATGCTGGAACTGGTTCGGGAAGCGGGAAAAGCATTTTTATCCAATGGTATTCAATTGGTGTTGGGAATTCTGCTTACTATTCCTTTCTTTTTTATAAAGTTGAGGTCGCAAAATAAAAACGCAGTAAAAGCTATTCTTTTAATATTGGCAGCCGTTTTATTGGGAATGATTTTACCTCTGGGACCATATGGTTTGATCCCACTGGTGACCGCCCTGTATGCTGGAGGGGCTCAAGCTTTTTTTATCCTGCCGCTGGTAGTTTCGAACAGTATCTTTAATCTGATGTTTACCTTCAATGATCCATGGTTCGTATGGGGAACCGGAATCTGGCGTATTCTGTTCGCTTTCGGTACAGCGATTGCCGCAGGGCTTCTGATTTATTTCCTGAAGCTGAATGACAAAGACCTTGTCAGTAAAAGGGTGAACCAGGACAGCATTGTTTATGGTGAAACTTTTCCCGGTGCTTTGAAAAGCCTGATGAAAAATATTATAAGGGTTGGAATTTACATGATCGCCGGGGTAATTGCAGACACGTTTTTCAACAAGTTTGCTTTATGGAAAATATTCGAGCTATTTTATATGAACCCACAGACCGCACAAATTCCACAGTTTTTCTCCAGTTATGATGTGGATAAGCCGTTTTTTATACTCCTTTTGGTTATCTTCAAGCTGTTTACGAACCTGACCACCATGTCGGCCATGGCATATTTATTAAAGCGTAGAGGATTTTTACTGTTTATCGGTTACTATGGCTCGCTGGCCTTGCTGCTCGCGGCGTTCGTTTTCCTATGATCTGCCACTCGCACACCCCAGTTTAGTTTAGCGGGCAGCAAGCTTTTTTTGAGTCGCTGGGACGGTTCTATTTGGCGCAGATATTATGTCAAATTGAGCCTTCCCAATGACGCACAGTAAAGAAACCCAGTGGTTCCAAGGAATCGGGGTCTCACCAGTGGCTAAACAAAGCCAAGGAACCTGGGCCCCGCCCAGTGGTCAAATTTAGCCAAGGAACCTGTCCCCGTGGCTAAAAAGGAGGTAGTGTTATGAAAAAAACCAGATTTGTTGCTTTAGTAACCGGGCTATTCATGATTGCTATGGTATTTCAGGGTTGTACATCGAAAGGCGGAGATAAGCCCGCAGGTAGCCAAGGCGGAACAACTCCTGCTGAAGCCGCTGCAGCAGAGGTTTCACCAACACAATCAGCCGCAGAAAGCGTAACCCCAACAGAAGCAGCCTCTGCTGGCGCACCCATTTTAAAAGCGGATACTGATATTGCACCTGATATGAGCGCAGCGGATAAGCAAAAGCATATTGAAGAAATCATGGAAAAATCCATAGCAGCACCCGAACCCAATCCATTGGTGGCAATTGCCCGCGGTACGGATTATGTCTCGGTAACAGCCGAAGTGGTTGAAAAGGCAGGCGGGCTGGAGGGTATCATCAAAGAGGGCGATACCGTCCTGATTAAACCCAATATCTGTACACTGGCCGAAGCCGGATCAGGTAAAATCACCGATTACCGCGCCGTTCAAAAGGTCGCCGACATGGCCTATGAAATGGGTGCCGAAAGGGTGATTATCGTTGAAGGAACGATCAGCGGAAATGCTTTTTCAAAGTCTTTTCTGAACCTGAACAAATTTGACACCCTTACAGGGGTGGAGCTATATAACCTGAACGACAGTACAAAGGATAATTGTTACGAACTGATGCCAGAAGGCAGCATGACCAAAAGAGCGCTTTTCATTCCGAAAATATACATGGATGCCGATGTTGTGATCAGTGTTGCAAAGCTTAAGACCCATTTCCAACCTTATGCCGTTGTAACGTTAAGCCTGAAGAATGCCATCGGGGTGCCTTCCGAAAAGATATATGGCGGTACGGGTGCTAAAAATGGGCTGCATAACATTGGACTGGAGCAATGCATCATTGATATCAATAAAATTCGAAAGCCTGATTTTTTCATTATTGAAGGGATTGTCGGCGGTGAGGGATATGGGCCGCTGAGAAACACACCGGTGGATTCCCAGATCATGTTCGCGGGCAGGGATCCGGTTGCTGTAGATACGGTAGCGTTGAATTTCATGGGTTTCACTGTGGATAAGGTTTCTCATGTCAGGGTGGCCGGTGAGCAAAACCTTGGGATTTCCGACCTGTCCCAAATCAAAGTGGAAGGCGCTGTTCTGGACGAGATTAAGATGACATTTAAAAGATAAATATTTTGCGAAACCAGATTTAGCCTGACGAGGTGGGCATGGATAAAATCGCTGTGGTGAAATGCGAGAATTATGATATAGAACGAGTGCGGCAGGCTGTTCGCCAGGCCGTCGACCATATCGGAGGCATGTCTGCCTTTGTAAGCCCCGGAGAAACGGTATTGCTGAAGGTGAATCTGTTGCTGCGAAGAAAGCCGGACAAAGCAACCACAACACATCCTGCCGTGGCACAGGCGGTTGCCGAGCTGGTAAAGGAAGCCGGAGGAAAACCTGTCATCGGTGACAGCCCCGGGGGGTACCATTTCTATACTCCTCAGACACTGGAAGCCGTTTACGAGACCTGCGGAATGAAGGAAGCCGCACAAAATGCAGGAGCTGAACTGAATTATAACACGAGGGTTGTGGATGTTCCCTATCCGGACGGGAAAATCATTAAAAACATCAAAACAACGGAATATATCCTGAAGGTGGATAAAATCATCAGCCTCCCAAAGGTAAAAACCCATATGATGACCGTATACAGCGGGGCTGTAAAAAACCTGTTTGGGATCGTACCGGGCCGGTATAAGGCTGAATGTCACCTTCGTTTTGAAGATACGCTGGTTTTCGCCGACTTCCTGGTTGACCTGTGCAGCTTTGCCAGACCGGTGCTGACGGTAATGGATGCCATCGTAGGCATGGAGGGGTATGGTCCGACAAATGGAAACCCGAAGCAGGTCGGCCTCGTCATTGCCGGTGAAAACCCATACAGCCTGGATGTAGTGGCTTCCAGCGCCATCGGGTTAAAGCCTGAACAGGTGCCGACCATCGTGAAATCGGCCGAACGGAAGTTATGCAGCATGAAAATCGGTGATATTGACGTGTTAGGGGAAAGACTGCAAAATGTGAAGGTAAAGGACTTCAAAAAACCAACCGTGAAGGTAGCCTTCAATTTCTATGAAATATTAATCCCGAAATTTATCTTAAAACGCATCAACCGATATATCAACACGATGCCCAGGGTGAATCCGGACAAATGCAAAGGCTGCAGGATGTGTGCCGAAAGCTGCCCAGCGAAGACCATCACGATGGAAAACGGAAAGGCCGTAATAAATTATCAACACTGTATCCGTTGCTTTTGCTGCCATGAGCTGTGCCATTATGATGCCATTGATATCAAGCGTCCATGGTTTTTAAAGTTTTTGCTGAAAAAGTGAGTGGTTCTATTTGACATAACTTTTGAGTCAAATAGAACCGTCCCAAGTGACTCAAACTTTTCATCCTCCAAAAAAAAGGTTTAAGGGGAGTGGTGTTGATGGTTCATCACTCCCTTTGCCTATTCTGTTATTTATCAAATGCTCCAAAGACCCCTTGCCTCTATAGGCGGGGGATAAACCGATTTCCACTTCAGTGGCGGGTTTCAATCCCCCACTGAAGGAGCATTTGATAAAATGCTCGCGGCGCGTTGCACACAAAACGCGCAAGGAAAGCGCTTTCAGCGCTCGCGTTTTGGCGCACAATTCGCGCAAGCGCTCATTGAACATGTTCAATCTGTATTTCATTTTTATACCACTGGATATCTCAAAAATTACTTATGTTATATTCAATATTTTGCAAAAATGTGATACGATCGTTCTATCTTCACAGTGTCTGACATTCACACCTGCCTGGATTAACCTGCATACTGTTAATAAACCTGAATTTGAAGCATATGGTGTGTTAAAAACCCTGCAACCTATAATATAAAAAAGGTATCCGGTTCAAACTTGCAAAAAACCTGGTGAATAGAAAATGTCGCCATTTTATAGCTTTCACGCATGAAGGAGTTGTTAAGATGCAAAGGTATTTTCCAAAAGAAGAGAGTATTTATAATCGATGCAGGGACAATGTGCCGGAGATAATGCAGGTAATCGCCAACCGGTATGTTGGGGACAATCCTGCATATCCTTTTGTTCTGAGAGCATTCAGTAAAGATGGATTCAAGCAACTAAAGGACGGCAGATACAATTTGAATCTGGACGAGAAGTATCCCGGAGCTGAAGTGGGAAAGGCTGCGACACTGTTTTCCATGCTTTGGAGCGATGAAGAATGTGATCTTGCTGCCGCCATAAGCTTCAGGTCTCCGACTTCGGTGTATGTGAACGGAAAGCTGAAGTGCCGCTCGTCCATTGAAGATGAGAGGTACCAGAGCAACCGAAAAATCATAAATCTTCCGCTTGTTAAAGGGTGGAACAGTTTCCTGATCAAAACACGAAAGTCTCCTACCGGCTTTGGATGTATTTTTGGATCAACCAGCGGCAAATGGAACCCATTGCATTTCATGTCTCCTTTTGCTGAAAGATACGGACAGGGCGGGTGGATATACACAGCCTTGACGGATGCACAGCCGGATGTTGAAAGCATTTCTGCGGATGTTACGATGGCAGAGGCCGATACGGGGGTAAAATGGTATCCGGTTTTGGACTGGGATGAAGGAGAAAAGGAGAAGGCGGTATTCTCCAGGATTTTTGGGAATGACCACGGAAAGGCAGCTTATGGCTGGACCCGGCTGTTCATCCCGCAAAATAGATGTGATTGTGTGTTGCAGGGAGAAACGTCAGGCCCGCTGGCGGTATGGAATGACCAACAAAAGGTTTTTACCATGGAGAATGCCGGGTTCTTTCAATTCCCGGTCACGCTTGCACATGGGTATCATGATATTCTGGTTGAATCTCATAAGGGAGCCGAAGCATGGGGGTTCAAGCTGCATGCAATGGAAG
>JAEZBW010000404.1 GCA_023426765.1 Bacillota bacterium | reverse complement strand
TGTCTGAGATGATTGAAAAAGCATCCCTGGAGGATTCACAGCTGTATACATTTTTGCAGACGCTGCAGCAGGTGGCAGAATGACGGTGGTTTCATGATCGAAGAGTACCAGAAGCTATTAAGCAAGCTTGATTCAAGCGGAAAAGAATATAACAGGGAATTAATTGAAAAGGCCTACCGTTATGCGAAGGAAGCCCATGAGGGACAAAAAAGAAGCTCGGGGGAACCCTTTGTAACCCATCCGGTGCAGGTGGCTTATATTCTCGCGGAAATGGAAATGGACACGACGACCATTGTGGCCGGCATGCTGCATGATACCGTGGAGGATACGGCACTGACCTATGAAAAGACCCTGAAAAACTTCGGCGAAGAGGTCGCGAACCTGGTGGACGGGGTAACCAAGCTGACAAAGCTCCCTTTCACGAACAAGCAGGAGATTCAGGCTGAAAACTTCCGGAAAATGTTTCTGGCCATGTCCAAGGATATCCGGGTGATCATCATCAAGCTGGCCGATCGCCTGCATAACATGCGAACCCTGAAATTCAAGCCCAGGGAAAAGCAAATCGAAACCGCACGGGAAACCATCGATATTTACGCGCCGTTGGCCCATCGCCTTGGTATTTATAAAATAAAATGGGAACTGGAAGACCTGTGTTTTCGCTATCTCGATGAAAAAGCCTATTATGATTTGGTGGAAAGAATTGCAAAAAAGCGCAAAGAGCGTGAGGAATATATCGCCAAGATCATTGAAACCGTATCTGAAAAGTCTGCTGAATTGGGGATAGAGGCCCATATCGACGGACGTCCGAAGCATTTTTACAGCATCTATAATAAAATGAAAAATCAGAACAAGGATCTGGATCAGATTTATGACCTGTTTGCGATCCGGGTGATCGTGGATTCGGTGAAGGACTGTTATGCGGTGCTAGGCCTGGTGCATGAATTGTACAAGCCCATGCCGGGCCGGTTTAAGGACTATATTTCGATGCCAAAGCCGAATATGTACCAGTCGCTGCACTCCACGCTGATTGGCCCTGAAGGCATCCCCTTCGAAGTACAGATCAGAACCTGGGAGATGCACAAGATTGCAGAGGTCGGTATTGCCGCCCATTACAAATACAAGGAAGGCCCCAAACAGGAGGATGAGATGGACGGCAAGCTGCCATGGCTGCGGCAGCTTCTGGACTGGCAGAAGGAAACCCAGGATCCCGATGAGTTCATGGAAAACCTGAGAATCGACCTGTTCACCGACGAGGTTTTTGTTTTTACGCCCAAGGGCGATGTCAAATGTTTAAAAGCCGGCTCCAACTCCATCGATTTTGCCTATGCCATCCACAGTGCCATCGGCAACAGAATGATCGGCGCCAAGGTGAATGGAAAGATTGAAACACTGGATCACGAACTGCAAAACGGGGATATCGTCGAGATCATCACCTCTTCGGCCAGCAAAGGGCCCAGCCGGGATTGGCTGAAAAAGGCGAAAACCTCCCAGGCCCGCAACAAGATCAACCAATGGTTTAAAAAGGAACGAAGAGAAGAAAATATAGAGCGGGGCCGTGAGCTTCTTGAAAAAGAGATGAAGAAGCAGGGCGTCAGCGCTCAGCAGCTGCTGAAACAGGAACTGATCGATTCGGCTTTAAGAAAGTATAATTTCCACGGAATCGATGAAATGTACGCGGCCATCGGGCTTGATGCCATCACCAGCCGAAAGGTGTTCTCCCGCCTGTATGAGGAATATCGGAAAACCCTTCCGACCGAAGAACAGAAGCAAATCCTGCTGGAAACCGACAAGGAACCTGATAGGGACAAAAGAAAGAAACAGGAACAGGCCCCCGAAAGCGGCGTCATTGTCAAGGGAGTGGACAATTGCCTGGTCAGGCTGTCCAAATGCTGCAATCCAGTTCCCGGGGATAAGATTGTGGGCTACATTACACGGGGCAGGGGAGTATCGGTTCACCGCGAGGATTGTGTAAATGTGGTCAACGCCATCGATGGGGACACCCGGTTGATCGAAGTCAGCTGGTACAAGGGAAAGGCGGCCTCCTATCAGGCCGAGCTTTCGATTAAGGCTCATGATCGCTCCCAGATTCTGATGGAAATCACCAATGTCATCGGAGATTCACGCATCCCGCTGAGGGCCATCAATGCCCGAACCACCAAAGACAACGTTGCAATCATGAATCTGACCGTGGAAATTACCGATACCGAGCAGCTTGAAAGAATCATCAACCGCATCCGGCGGGTTGCGGATGTATTTGAAATAACAAGAAACAACAAGTAAAAGCCATTCATATGCTATCCCGCGCAGAGAAAGCTGTTAAACTTCAATGAATCAAGGCAGCTGCAGCCGGGATAAACAATCTGGAATTTCAGCAGTGGTGCACCCATTTGCTGACGGGAGTATTCAATGCGTGCAGTAGTACAGCGTGTTTCACAATCAAAAGTTGTTGTGGACGGACAAATCACCGGAAGCATTCAGATGGGCCTGATGGTTTTATTGGGCATCGGAAAGGGCGACACCCTGAAGGATGTGGAGTACCTTGCCAATAAAGTGGCCAATTTGAGGATTTTTGAAGATGAAAACGAGAAAATGAACCTGTCGGTGCAGGACGTTAAGGGAGCAATTCTGGTGGTATCGCAGTTTACATTGTATGGGGACTGCCGCAAGGGTTATCGTCCCAGCTTTACCGCCGCAGCGCCGCCGCAGGAGGCAAACCGGCTATACGAGGAATTTGTAAGCTGTTTACGGGAAAAGCATGCAATAAAGGTTGAAACCGGTGTTTTCCAGGCCTCGATGCAGGTGGAGATTCACAATATGGGGCCGGTTACGATTCTGCTGGAAAGTAAAAATAAACCGGGAGAACAGGCTTCAGGGCAAGCATAGGGTATAGTTCAATCAGGGGCCTAATAAAAGTCGGAGGATGAAAATGCAGATTGAATGTATTTCTCATGGTCTGATACAGTCCAACATCTACATCGTGTCCAATCAGGGGCAGGCGGTGGTCATCGACTGCGGTTGTACACCCGACAAAATACTGGCAATCTCAGAGAAAATGAGTTTGGAGCTGAAGTATGTCATCCTGACCCACGGACATTTTGATCATATTTATTATTTGGATGACTTAAGGCAAAAAACCAATGTGCAGGTCTGCATCCACGAACAGGATGCGAAATCCTTTTCAGATCCATTTTCCAATGGGCTTGCGCTTTTCCCGGTGAAAGGAAACATCACCTTCGACCCTCCTGATTGTGTTCTGAAGGATGGCGACTGCCTTGAGTGCGGCGGTCTGCAGTTCCATATCATCCATACCCCTGGCCATTCGAAGGGAGGCATCTGCATTCATGTGGAAAATGCTCTTTTTACCGGAGATACGCTGTTTCGGGATTCCATCGGCAGAACGGATTTGCCCGGAGGATCGATGTATGAGATCACAAACGCCATCCGGAATAAGCTGTTTTGTCTGCCGGAGGAAACAGTAGTTTACCCCGGTCATGGCGAACCCAGTACCATCGGGTATGAAAAGAACCATAACCCGTATTTCCGGTAGGACGGAGAGCGTATGTTATTTATACAACTGAGTGAACAGTATCGGGCAGATTGTAATGAGCTTGTGAAGCTGTTTCTGCATGAAAACAGCTATATTTATATTGAACCGGAGAATGATTCGGAAACTGATTCTGAATGTGCGTTAAATTCTGTTCAGGATACAATGCCTGCTGGCTTTAGTACCGATTACGGCATTGTAAATGATGAAACCATTTTGCGGTTTGATCTCCATCACGACGGTAATGGAAAGTTTCTTCGGGGAAGCCTGAACCGGGGAAATCAGGTTTTATTCCAGGAGGAAACCCCCATCCTCAATCAAAAATCTGATCCTCACAAGGACCTAAAAATGCCGCTGAAGCTTTTACTATATAACCTTCTAAGCCGGTTTACCGGAAAAACCCTTCCATGGGGAGCCCTGACCGGTATTCGCCCGGTAAAGATTATCAATTCATTGCTTGTTCAGGGGGAGTCCATCGACGATATAAACCGGAAAATGCAGGAATATTACCTTGTATCAGAGGAGAAAACCAGGCTGGCCGCAGAGGTGGCTCTGAATGAAGACAAATATCTTTCGGTTCCGCCCAAATCCATCAGCATCTACATTGGAATACCGTTTTGCACCAGCCGGTGCCTGTATTGTTCCTTTCCGTCGGTATCGACGCAACGCTGCGGAAGCCTGACATCGGACTATCTGAAAGCGCTCGAAAGGGAGTTTTGCTGGACGACGGATTGGATGAAGAAACACCATATCCTTTTAGATACGGTTTATATTGGAGGGGGAACCCCTACTGCAATATCCGACTCAGAGT